>CAJLWS010000024.1 GCA_905210385.1 uncultured Eubacteriales bacterium
TCTGATGGACGAAAGCGACATTCCGCTGGAGCTGGTTGTCAACGGCAACTTTGTCAACTTCAACAAGATGATGAAGCACATGAACGCCAAGAACGAGCTCAACCGTATGGTCTTCGGCAGCGACGCGCCCACCGGCCAGGCATCTCTGCCCGGCGCAATCAACCGCGCAATCGTCAAGGCTTCCTCTCTGAACGACGTTCCGGCATGGAAGTGCATCAGCATGGCCACCGGCAACGCAGCAGACCTCTATGGTCTGAACACCGGCAAGATCGAAGTCGGCCGTGAGGCTGACCTGGTCATCGCCTGCCCGCCGGGATCCTGCGGCACCGACGCTCTGAAGGCCATCGAGTGCGGCGACCCGTTCGGCAACTCCATGGTCATCGTCGACGGCAGAATCATCGCCTTCCGCGGCCACGATTCCCGCCCGACCGCCCGTTACTGCTATGTCAACGGTCAGAAGGACTTCGTCTCCGGCATCACCGAGCACCTGTTCTTCCCGCCGCAGCCCGGCAGACATTACGAGGGCATGAGCGCACAGACCGGCTTCAAGCACAAATAATTCCGTCCTCTTCAGTCTCCGGGCGATTCGCTCGGAGACCTTTTTACCTGTGTGAAATTCTATATAAATTAGGAGTGGATAAACATGTTCAAACGACTCAGCGAGCTCCCGTGGTCCGATATCGAAGTGCTTGACCGCAAGCACCTTGCCTATGTGCTCCCGATCGGCTCCACGGAGCAGCATGGCCGTCATCTGCCGGTCGGCACGGACGATCTTATTTTGCAGACCTCCCTAGACGGCCTGGAAAAGCATCTTGACATGCGCAACACGTTCCTGCGCCTTCCTGCCCTGCACTATGGCAACAGCTTTGAGCATCTGGACTTTGCAGGCACCATGACGCTGCGCACAACGACGATTCTCGCCGTAATCGAGGACCTTCTGTTCTGCATGAAAAAGCATGGCGTAAAGTATCTCGTCATTGTCAACTCTCATGGCGGTAACGCACCGATTCTGCATGCGCAGTCGCAGGAATGGGAGCAGCTTTTCGGCATTCGGATTTTTAACATCGACTATTTTGGATCCGACTTTTTTGCCGGTGCGCAGGAATTTCTCGAAACGCCCGTCAATCTCGACATTCACGGCGGCGAAATTGAAACATCCTACTTTGAACATGTGATGCCGGACCTCATTCATACCGACCGGCTCAGCCCGGAAAAGGACGTTCTGTGCGGTCTGAAGGATTATTACTACGGCTGGCTCTCGCGCGACCTGTCGGAAAACAACGGTCTGATCGGCGGCGCGTCGAGAAGCACGCAGGAAACCGGCGAAAAGCTCTGGAACTATATGCAGGAAAAGCTCGCGTTCTATTTCCACCAGTTCGACGACGAGCTGGACGCAGCAAGCAACTGATTGACATTTCATAAGGAGGATTCTGACAATGCCCTTGCAGCCCTTTAAAGCAACCGTTCCCCAGGATGGAAAGAGCTGGTGGCTTCGGCTCGGTAAAGAAAACCTTCCCGATAAGTTTATTTTCACCCTGCTTCTGGACATGCAGCCCGAGCATTTTCTGCATCGCATGCAGGATGTGCAGATTCTGAGCCAGTTCGGCGAATACACCGTCTACAGCGGTGTGTTTGAGGGCGAGCGCCTTGGTCTTCTGTACCACGGAAGCGGCTCGTTCTCCGTCTCGACGGCCATCGACGAGCTTGCCATGCTCGGCGCAAAGGCGATTTTGCGCGTCGGCAATTCCGGCGGCATGCGCAGCGACCTGCGCGTCGGCGATATCGTCGTCTGCTCCGGCGGCATCCGGGAAGACCGCGTCACGCTGGACTACGTTCCCCTGGAGTATCCGGCCATTCCGAGCCGCAAGATGGTACAGGCCGAAATTGAAGCCTGTGAATCGCTCGGCGTTGCCTACAAGGAGGGCCTGACGCTCTCCGCCGGTACCATGTATCCCGGCAGCGGCTTTGAAACCGCGCGCGGCGTTCTGGATCAGAGCGTGCTCGACCGCGTTCATCTGTGGAAAAAGGTCGGCGCGGCAAACGTCGACATTGAAACAACCACCGTTCTGACGATGACGCGCCTTTACGACATGCACGGCGGCGCGCTGCTCGGCATCGGCAACGACACAAGCTCCGGCGAAGGAGAATTTCTGGACGAGGCCGTCATCGACCGGGCCATCTCCTACATGGAGCTGGAGGAGATGCAGGACCAGTTCATCGACGAGCTGTCCGGCGGCCAGCGCCAGCGGGCCATGATCGCCATGGTCATCGCCCAGGACACCGAGTACGTCCTGCTGGACGAGCCCACCAACAACCTGGACATCTACCACGCCACCAACATGATGAAGATCGTCCGGCGGCTGTGCGACGAGCTGGGCAAGACGGTGATCTTAGTGCTCCACGAGATCAACTATGCCGCCTTCTACTCCGACTACATCTGCGCTTTCGTGGATGGGAAGATCGCCAAGTTCGGCACCGTAAGGGAGGTGATGACCCGCCAGACTCTGTCCCAGATCTACAAGGTGGACTTTGAGATCCTGGAGATCGAGGGCAAGCCCCTGTCCATCTACTACTGACCGACCATGTTTTCCGTACTTTCATTCAAAAAAGGAGGATATTCCCCATGAAAAAGCTACTCGCTCTGATCCTGGCCCTGTCCATGCTGGCGGCCCTGGCCGCCTGCTCCAACACTGACGGCAGCACCACCCCTTCCGCAGACACAAGCCAGCAGGTGAGTGCCTCAGGTGGAGAAGGAGGCGCCCAGTCCGACACCCCCACTGAGGTCACCATCACCAGCCTCAACGGCAGCGGCGAGGCCGTCGAGCTCACCGTCCCCTACGATCCCCAGCGCGTGGCCATCCTGGATATGGCCAGCCTGGACATCCTGGACGCCCTGGGGGTTGGCAGCAGAGTGGTTGGCACCGCCGACACCAGCCTGGACTACCTTCAGGACTACATCAGCGATGACATCGCCAACCTGGGCACCATCAAGGAGGCAGACCTGGAGGCGGTCATGGCCTGCGAGCCCGACGTCATCTTCATCGGCGGCCGCCTGGCCGGCTCCTATGACGCACTGAGCCAGATCGCCCCGGTGGTCTACCTGTCCACCGACACCGAGCTGGGCGTGGTGGAGAGCGTGCGCAAAAACGCGGCCACCATCGCCACCATGTTCGGTCTGGAGTCGGAGGTAGAGGAGTTGATGGCCGGCTTTGACAGCCGCATCCAGGCCCTGGCAGAGAACGCCGCCGGCCACACCGCCATCGTGGGCCTGGTCACCAGCGGCAGCTTCAACGTGCTGGGCAACGACGGCCGCTGCTCCATGATCGGCCGGGAGATCGGCTATGAGAACATCGGGGTGGACGCGGACATCGATACCTCCACCCACGGCAACGAGGCCTCCTTCGAGTTCATCGTGGAGAAGGATCCGGACTACATCTTCGTGCTGGACCGGGACGCCGCCATCCAGACCGAGGGCGCCCAGCTGGCTCAGGACGTGCTGGAGAATGAGCTGGTCATGGGCACCCGAGCCTATCAGGATGGGCACATCGTCTACCTGGCCCACCCCGCCGTGTGGTACACCGCGGAAGGTGGCATCACCGCCCTGGACCTGATGTTCCAGGATCTGGAGAGCGAGCTGCTGGCCGGCTGACGCTCTCATAAAACACGCACAGGGGCGGCCCCTTTAGGGCTCGCCCCTCCTGCGCGTTTCAAAAAAACATTGGGAGGCGGTTCTATGCTGCAAATCACAGTAGAAGTCAAGGGCATGGTGTGCGGTATGTGCGAGGCCCATGTAAATGAAGCCATCCGGAAGGCTTTCCCGGTCAAAAAGGTTTCCTCCTCCCGGAGCAAGGGGCAAACCGTCATCCTCACCCAGGAGGATATCAGCGAGACCCAGTTGAAGGCGGTCATCACCCAGTCCGGCTACGAGCCCGGCCAGATCACCAAGCACCCCGATCAGAAGAGGGGGCTCTTCCCATTCGGATGAGGAAAGGAGGGCTGCTGGACCGCTTTAACGGTCCGGCGATTTCCATGGAAGCTGTAAAGAGAGAGAATCCATCCATCGGTTCCGTCCGCATCCTGCGGTGCGGCCCGTCAGGAGAGACGGCCGTTCCGGCCGTCCCGTCCTCCTGTCTGGAACTGTGGTACTGCCGCTCCGGCCGGATGCTGTGTCGGCTCTCCCCCACTGCCGCCCTCTGCCTGGGGCCCGGCGAGATGGTACTGCGCTGGGGCGGTCAGGGCGGCGCCTCCGCGGCCCCTCTCTTCCCAGAGGAGTGCGAGGGGCGGGTCCTTCTGCTCCCCTCCCCAAATCTCCCGTCGGCATTCCCAACGCACCCGTCAGGCTGGGCCAGGCTTCTGCCGGAGCCTGGCCTGGAGCAGGCCGTCGCCGCCCTCGATCCCGCCTCCGGCTCCCAGCCCCGGGAGGGCGGGGACCAGCTCGCCCGCCTGGCCGGCCTGCTCAGCCGTCCGGGGCTTCGCCTTGCCCCGGACGGCGGCTGTCCTCCGGCGCGCCTCCAGCTGGCCCAGGAGGTATGCCGGTACCTGCTGGCGCGCATGGACCTCCATATCACCATTTCCCAGCTCTCACAGCGGTTCCACACCTCCCCCACCCAGATCAAGCTGTGCTTCCGCCAGGCCTACGGCGCTCCACTGTTTCACTACATCCGGGAACAAAAAATGCGGCATGCCGCCCATCAGCTGCGGACCAGCCACCGGGGCATCCTGGAGATCGCCGGCGACTACGGTTATGACAACGGCGGAAAGTTCGCCGCTGCCTTCCGGCAGGTGATGGGCGTATCCCCTAGCCAGTACCGAGGGGCCGCGCTCCAAAACGATGGCCGGGAGAGACACCGCCTCTGAAAAGCGGCGCTCCTTCTATGCCCGCCCTCTGGAGCGGCTACGGGCCGCAGGGGCGCTCCCCAAAAAGCGTCCATCACATCGCCAAATCCCCGCCCGGGCTTTCCAGCCGGACGGGGATTCCTGTTTTCCTTGATCTTACAGCAGCGGGGCCATCAGGCGCAGCGCGTCCCGCAGCAGGCGGCGGTACAACGGCACCCGCCTGCAGTCGTCCAGGGTGATCTCCACGCTCTTGCTCTGGGTGTCCAGGAAATCCTCATAGATGTCCGAAACGGTGGGAGTACCGTAGAGCAGCACGCCGTTTTCAAAATGGAGGAACATGCTCCGGTAATCCAGGTTCACCGTCCCCACCGTAGCGTACTTGTCATCCACCACGAAATTCTTGCCATGGATGAAGCCGGGTGTATACTCAAAGATGCGTACCCCGGCCTCGATCAGCTCCTCGTAGCAGGCCTGAGTCACCTCAAACACCGTCTTTTTATCCGGGATGTGTGGGGTGATGATGCGCACGTCCACCCCCGACTTAGCCGCGGCGGTGAGGGCCATGGTCAGGGAGTAGTCGATCACCAGATAGGGGGTGGTGATATAGACATAGCGGGTGGCCCGGTTGATGAGGTTGAGGTACACCGTCAGCCCCACCGGCTCGTTATCCCAGGGGCAGTCGTGGTAGGGCTGCACATAGCCCCGCACACCCCCGGGTGCGGGCGCCGGACGGTAGGGGGCGAACCGCTCCTCCTCGCTGCGGGTGAAGTCCCACATGGACAGGAAGGACACCGTCATGGACCACACCGCGTCCCCCTCCAGGCGGATGGCGGTGTCCTTCCAGTGCCCGAACCGAGGCTTGACGTTGATATACTCATCAGCCATATTGATCCCGCCAGTGAAGGCCACCCGGCCGTCGATGATCATATACTTTCTGTGGTCCCGGTTGTTTTGCCGCAGGGACACAACTGGCACCAATCGGTTGAACACCCGGCAATGGATTCCCATTTTTTCTAGTTTTGCCGGATAGTTGGCTGGGAGGGTGAAGATGGAACCGATGTCATCATAGATGACCCGCACTTCCACCCCCTGGGCCGCCTTCCGCTCCAGGATCTCCAACACGGAGTTCCAGAGCTTTCCCTCCTCGATGATGAAGTATTCGATGAAGACATAGCGCTCGGCGCCCCTCAGCGCCTCCAAAATGTCGTCGTAGCATACGTCTCCCAGAGGGTAGTACTTGGTGCGGGTATTGCCGTAAACCGGGCAGTTCACCGTCTGCTCCAGATAGGCAGCCATCCGCCCCGCATCCGGCCCCTCCAGCAGGGCAAGGCTGGAGGATTTATCGCACTCTCCGCCCAGCTGCTGCCTCATCCGGCGCTCCATGGTGCGCAGGCGGCGCTGGTTGAACCAGGACAGGTGGTTGCCTCCCAGCAGCAGGTAGGCCAGGGAGCCGAAAGGAATCAGTGCCAGCACAATGATGATCCAGCCGATCTTGTAGCCCGGATTGCTGGAATTACCCACGATCCACAGCACCGCCAGCACCGACAGGGTCAGGGCGATCCCCCAGTAAACGCCATAATATTGTGTGTCCTGAAGCCACAGCAGGCCCAGCACGTACAGGACGATCTGGGCCGCGATGAGGGTGAACATGACCCCCATACGGTGGAACAGCAGCTTTCCAATTTTACTCAGCAGTTGATACATGGGACCCCTTCTCCGTGAGCCGTTTCTTTCTGTTACGCGTCCTTGAGCACCACGTTTTCCTTGCCCAGCACCTCTCGCAGCTCAGCCAGCAGGGCCTCGTGGATCAGGCATTGGGTACGCAGCCTGCGGCGGCTGTCCTCCAGGTACACGATGGCGGTATCCTCCCCTGGGAACATGCCCAGCAGCTTTTTCAGCCAGTCGAACCCCTTTCCCCCGTCTGGCAGGCGCACCCACAGGGCCTGGCCCTTGCCCTGACTCCTGGCCACCTGCATCCCCAGGGGAATCACCCGGTCCACCATCAGCTGGGGCGCCTTCTCATCCCGGACGGACACCCGGCCGGACACCACCAGCGGCTGGCCCGCCTTCAGGTAGGGCCCGCTCTCGGTCAGCACCTTGGAAAAGACCAGCAGTTCCATAGATCCGCTGGCGTCCTCCAGGGTCACATAGGCCATCAGGGAGTTGTTCTTCGTGGTCTTGGTCCGGGCGGTTGACACCACGCCCGCCACATTCAGCCTCTGCCCATCGCCGTACCGACCATCCTCCTCGCCGCTGGCGTTGAGGATGGAGGCGATGGACACCGTATTATATTTTTGCACCTGCTTACGGTACTCATCCATGGGATGGCCGGAGAGGTACAGCCCGGTGACCTCCTTCTCCATGCGCATCAGCTCCACCCGCGGGAACTCATCCAGGTTGGGCAGGATCATCTCCGGAATCCTGCCGGAGCTTCCCTGCCCACTGAACAGGTCGAACTGGCCCTCCAGGTTCTCCCTCCGGTCCCGGGCAATGGAGTCCAGCACCTGCTCGTAGACCGCCAGCAGCTGGCTTCTCCGGTAACCCATGCTGTCAAAGCAGCCGGAACGGATCAGACTGTCCACCACTCGCTTGTTCATGTCGGACGCATCGTACATCCGGCTACAGAACTCGGGAAACGAGGTAAAAGGTCCGTTTTCCTCCCGTTCGGCCAGCAGGGCGTTCACAAAGCCCCGGCCCACCCCCTTCAGGGCGGCCAGACCGAAACGGATGTTGTCTCCGGACACCGTGAAGGCCGGGCCGGACTCGTTGACATCCGGGGGCAGCAGGGCGATGCCGTTGTCCTTGCACTCGGCGATATACTCGGCCACCTTGTCCTGGGAATCCAGCACTGAGGTGAGCAGGGCGGCCATGTACTCCCGGGTGTAGTGGCACTTGAACCACGCCGTCTGGTAGGCCACGATGGCATAGCTCATGGCATGGGCCTTGTTGAAGGCGTAGTTGGCAAAGTCATAGATCTCGTCGTAGATGGACTGGGCCACCGCCTCGGAGATCCCATTGGCCAGGCATCCGGCGATCTTCCGCTTGGGGTCGCCGTGGAGGAAGGTCTCCCGCTCCCGCTCGATGTCCTTGACCTTCTTCTTGGACATGGCCCGGCGCACCATGTCCGCCTGGCCCAGGGAATAGCCCGCGAGCCTGCGGAAGATCTCGATGACCTGCTCCTGGTAGACGATGCAGCCGTAAGTGACGGACAGGATGGGCTCCAGCAGGGGATGCTTATAGGTCACCAGCTTCGGGTTCTGGGCACAGGCCAGAAACTTGGGGATGGAGTCCATGGGTCCCGGCCGGTACAGGGCAATGATTGCGGTGATGTCCTCGATGCTCTTGGGTTTCAGCCCCACGCACACCCCGGTCATCCCCGCCGACTCCATCTGGAACACCCCGGAGGTCCGCCCCTCGGAGAGCATCTGGAACACCTCCGGGTCATCCTCCGGAATCTGAGCCAGGTCGAAATCCGGCTCCCGCCGCCGCACCAGCTTCACTGCATCATCCAGGATGGTCAGGTTGCGCAGACCCAGAAAGTCCATCTTCAACAGGCCCAGCTCCTCCAACGTAGTCATGGTGTACTGGGTGACAGTGACGTCGTCGTTGGTGGCCAGGGGTACATACTCATACACCGGACGGCGGGTGATGACCACGCCGGCGGCGTGGGTGGATGCGTTGCGGGGCATGCCCTCAAGCTTCCGGGCCATGTCCACCAGCCGGCGGACCTTCTCATCCCCGTTGTACAGGTCAGATAGGCCCTTGGACAGTACCAGGGCCTTGTCCAGCGTCATCTTCAGGTCAAAGGGCACCTGCTTGGCGATGGCGTCCACCTCGGCATAGGGCAGGTTCATCACCCGGCCCACGTCCCGGATGGCCGCCTTGGCCTTCATGGTGCCGAAGGTGACGATCTGGGCCACGTGGTCCTCCCCATATTTCCGTGCCACATAGTCGATGACCTCCTGCCGGCGGCGGATGCAGAAGTCGATGTCGATGTCCGGCATGGTCACCCGCTCCGGGTTCAGAAACCGCTCGAAGTACAGGGAGTACTTCATGGGATCAATATTGGTGATGTTCAGGCAGTAGGACACCATGGAGCCTGCGGCAGAACCCCTGCCGGGCCCCACAGGGATGCCCTGGCTCTTGGCGTAACCGATGAAGTCGGAGACAATGAGGAAGTAGTCCACAAACCCCATCTGGCGAATAACTCCCATCTCCATCTCCAGCCGGTCCAGGTACTCCTGACCAGCATTGGGGTAGCGGCGGGCAAACCCCTCCCGGCACAGCCGCTCAAAGTAGGCGTCCCCGTCCGTCTCCCCCTCCGGCAGCTTGAACTCGGGCAGCTTGCGCACCCCGAACTCGAACTCCAGATTGCAGGCGTCGGCGATCCGCTGGGTGTTATCAATGGCCTCTGGGCAGTTGGGAAAGAGGGCCCGCATCTCCTCCTCGCTCTTCACATAGAACTCCCGAGTCTCAAACCGCATTCGATTGTTCTCTTCCAGCAGCTTTCCCGTCTGGATGCACAGCAGAACATCCTGCATCTCCCCGTCCTCCCGGGTGAGGTAGTGGGCGTCGTTGGTGGCCACCAGGGGGATGCCCGTCTCCTCATGCAGGCGCAGGATACCCGCAATCACCTTCTGTTGGTCAGGCAGGCCGTGGCTCTGCAGCTCCAAATAGTAGCCGTCCTCTCCGAACAGCCGGCGCATCTCCAGGGCGTGGGCCTTCGCCCCCTTGTAGTCCCCGTTGAGCAGCCGGCGGGGGATCTCCCCGCCCAGGCAGGCAGACAGGGCGATAAGTCCCTCGCTGTGGGCACACAGCAGATCCATGTCGATGCGGGGCTTGACATAGAAGCCTTGGGTGAAGGACATGGACACCATGTAGGAGAGGTTGCGGTATCCCGTCTCATTCCGGCACAGCAGCACCAGGTGGCGGGGGGAACTGTCCAACTCGTGGACCCGGTCAAAGCGGGTGCGGGGAGCTACATAGACCTCGCAGCCGATGATGGGCTTGACCCCCGCCGCCTTGCAGGCCTTATAGAAGTCGATAACGCCGTACATCACCCCGTGGTCGGTGATGGCTACCGCTTCCTGCCCCAGCTCCTTCACCCGCTGGACCAGGCCCTCGATGCGGCAGGCCCCGTCCAGCAGGGAGTATTCCGTATGCAAATGAAGATGTGTAAAGCCCATATTCTTGCCTCTTTCTCTATTTCACCTGTTCCGCATGTTCCACCAGCCGCCGCAGCCGATGGTTCAGGGCGGATTTGCTCACCGGAGGGTCGCACATCCCGGCCAGCTCGCTCAGGGTGAGCTCCGGATTGTCCACCCGCAGCTGGGCGGCCTCCCGCAGCCGGGCGGGCAGCGTGGACAGCGCCCCCGCCTCCTCCAGGCGGCGGATGGCTTCGATTTGACTCTGAGCGGCGGCCACCACTTTGTCCAGGTTGGCAGCGTCACAGTTCACCCGGCGATTGACGCTCCCCCGCAGGTCCCGTTCCAGCTTGGCCGTCATTACCGCCATGGCAGACACCGGCGCACCGATCTTGGTGAGGAAGTCTTCAATGTGGTCGGACTGCTTGAAATAGGTGATGTAGTTCCCTTTCCGAACGGTGGCCTTGGGTGAGAATCCCACCTCACGGAGCAGGGCGGGCACCTCGCGGCCCACGTGGTAGTGAGAGGTGGCCAGCTCCAGATGGTATCCCTTCATGGGGTCCGTCACCGATCCGCCGGCCAGAAACGCCCCCCTCAGGAACGCCACCTGGCAGTGCTCCTCCTCCAAATGGGCAAAGTTCACATGGATGGATACTGCGCTGTCCGCATCCAGTCCGAAGGTCGAGAAAACCAACTGCAGTTTTTCCGGATCCTCGATCAGAAAGGTTCCCTTCCCCTTCTCCGCCGGAAGCTGGTCAAACTCCAGGCGGAACGCCTTGCGGAACAGGGCTGGAAGCCGCCGCTTCAGCTGGGAGGACTCGGTGATGATCCGCACCTGGCGACTGTGAAAGGTGTTGCAGAACAGCAGGACGCCATAGGCTTCTGCCTGAGCGCAACAGCGGCGGCTCAATGCCTGCCTGCACAGCTCCTGCTTGACCTGCGCGGAAAAGGTCATCGTACATCCTCCTCGTCAGAATATCTTGGTATCCGCCGTCTGATGGTACAGCTCCACCACCGCCTGAGCCACCTTCACCCCGGAATGGCGGGCATAGTCGGAGCGCTCATCAGTGAGAGGGCGCATCACGACCTCCGCCCCCAGCAGCTCCACCTCACGGCGGTCCACCCGCAAGGGTTCCGCGTCCTCCAGAGAATAGCGCTCCAGCAGGGGGCCACTCACCGGGGCGGAGTTGCACAGGCACAGCTTCACCAGCCCCGGACCTCCATGCTCCAAGAGGGCCGCCACATGGTCAGCAGCACTCATGCCCTCCGTCTCCCCGTCCTGGGTCATGATATTGCACACATACATTTTCAGGGCCCTGTCGTTATCCTGGATGGCCTCGGAGATTCCGTCCACCAGCAGGTTGGGAATCACGCTGGTGTACAGGCTGCCTGGCCCTAGCAAAATCACATCCGCCCTGCGGATGGGCTCCGCAGGCAGGGCAGGCGGATTCTCCGGCAGCAGCCGCACATGGTGAATCCGGCAATTCTGCTCCTTCTTGAAGACGGATATCTTGGACTCTCCACACACGCTGGTTCCATTCTCAAAGGTGGCCTCCAGCTGCACGTTGGCGTTTGTCACCGGCAGGATACGCCCGGTGATGGCCAGCACCTGACTCATCCGGGCCACCGCCTGGTCAAAGGAATCAGATATCCCCGTGAGGGCCGCCAGCAGCAGATTGCCGAAAGCCTGCCCCGCCAGCCGCCCCTCAGTGAAACGATAGGCCAGCAGATTCTGCATCAGCGACTCCGTATCCGCCAGGGCCTCCATGCAGTTGCGGATGTCTCCCGGCGGAGGCATCCCCAACTCCTCCCGCAAGGTGCCGGACCCTCCCCCGTCGTCGGCCACC
>CAJLWS010000025.1 GCA_905210385.1 uncultured Eubacteriales bacterium
GGCGCACACCACACCTACCCGAATACCTTCCGCTACCAGATTGCCCTCATAGATCTTCATGTTGCTTGTCCTCCTTAAATAGTAAATTCCCTATGATCCGTTATTCTGCCAACAGGGACGGGGCTCAATACCGGACCAGGTGTCCCATCCGCCGCTGCTTGGTCCGCAGATAGCCGAGGTCCTCCGCCGTGGCGGGCATCTGGATGGGAACCCGCTCCACGATCTCCAGGCCGAAGTCGGACAGCTGGTAGATCTTGTCCGGGTTGTTGGTGAGAAGCCGCATGGTCCTGACCCCCAGGTCCCGGAGGATCTGGGCCCCGATCCAGTACTCCCGCAGGTCCGGGGCAAAGCCCAGGCGCACATTGGCGTCCACGGTGTCCAGCCCCTGCTCCTGGAGGGCGTAGGCCTTCAGCTTGTTGATCAGGCCGATGCCCCGGCCCTCCTGGCGCATGTACAGCACCACACCCCGGCCCTCCGCCTCGATCTGTCCCATGGCGGCGGCCAGCTGCTCCCCGCAGTCACAGCGCCTGGAGCCAAACACGTCCCCGGTGAGGCACTCGGAGTGGACCCGGCACAGCACGTTCTCCCCGCCGCCGATGTCCCCCTTTACCAGGGCCACATGGTGCTCCCCGGTCAGGTCGTTCACATAGCCGTAGATCTGGAAGTCCCCGTATTTGGTGGGCAGGTGGGCGGAGGCCTCACGGACCACATGCTTGTCGTGGCGGCGGCAGTAGTCCTGGAGGGCCTGGATGGTCAGCACCTTCAGCCCCCACTCCCCGGCCTTCTCCAAGAGCTCCGTGGTGCGCATCATGGTGCCGTCGTCCCGCATGATCTCACAGCACAGGCCGCAGGGGACCAGGCCCGCCAGGCGGCACAGGTCCACCGTGGCCTCTGTGTGGCCGCCCCGCACCAGCACGCCGCCCCGCCGGGCAGTCAGGGGGAACACATGGCCGGGCCGGCGCAGATCCTCCGGCCGAGTGTCCGGGTCCACGCACTTGCGGCAGGTGTAGCCCCGCTCTTCCGCGCTGATGCCGGTGGTGGTGTCCACATGGTCGATGGACACGGTGAAGGCGGTGGCGTGGTTGTCGGTGTTCACTTTCACCATCTGCTCCAGCCCCAGCCGGTCCGCGATCTCGGCGCTCATGGGGGTGCAGATCAGTCCCTTGGCGTGGGTGGCCATGAAGTTGACGTTCTCCGTGGTGGCGAGCTGGGCAGCGCAGATCAGATCCCCCTCGTTCTCCCGGTCCGGGTCGTCAATGGTGAGGATGAGGCGGCCGGCACGCAGTTCCTCCAGCGCCTCCTCCACCGTGCAGAATTGGGATTCCATGGGTCATTCCTCCTTGTTCAAAATCCGTTTTCCATCAAAAATTCCAAGGAGAGGCCGGCCCTGGGGGCGGCGGGCTCCGCCGGGCGCAGCAGCTTCTCCACATACTTGCCGATGATATCTGTCTCCAGGTTCACCACATCCCCGGACCGTTTCCGGCCCAGCGCGGTCACCGCCGCCGTGTGGGGAATCACGGACACGGAGAACCGGTCCGCCTCCACGGCTGCCACTGTCAGGGAGATGCCGTCCATGGCGATGGAGCCCTTCTCCACGATGTACCGTAGCAGGGCGGGGGATGCTTCTACCGTGTACCACAGGGCGTTGTCATCCCGGCGGACCTGCGTGATGGCGCCGGTGCCGTCGATGTGGCCGGAGACAATGTGGCCCCCGAACCGGCTGTCTGCCGCCATGGCCCGCTCCAGGTTCACCGGGCTCCCCGGCGCCAGGGCCCCCAGGGAGGAGCGGTTCAAGGTCTCGTGCATCACGTCGGCGGGGGAGCCGCCGCCGTCCACGGATGTGGCGGTGAGGCAGACCCCGTTCACCGCCACGCTGTCGCCGGTTTTCAGGTCCGCCAGCACCGTCTCCGCTCCGATGGACAGCACCGCCGAGCGGGTGCCCCGCCGGATGGAGCGGATCGCCCCGATTTCCTCAATGATTCCTGTGAACATCCGCGTCCACCTCTCCTTCCAGCAAAAAGTCCTCGCCCAGCCGGGTGACGGTTGGACTCCGTAGATGCGCCGCCTGGGCTGGGAGCTCCACCCCTGCCCCCTCCACCGGAGACTTGGCGGCTCCGCCGCCGAAGAGCTTGGGGGCGATGTAGGCCTGCACCCGCTGGACCAGCCCCGCCTCCAGCATGGCCCAGTTCAGGGCGCCGCCGCCCTCCAGCAGCACGCCGTCGATCTCCGCCGTCCCCAGGCGGTCCATCAGGGCGGCCAGGTCCACATGGCCCTCCCGCTCCGGCAGTGTCCAGACCTGACAGCCGGCGGCGGTATAGGGGGCGATTTTTTCGCCGTCCGTCTCACAGGTGGCCAGGATGGTCTCCGCCTCCCCGGCGGTGCGGACGACCCGGCTCTCCAATGGGGTCCGCAAATGAGTGTCGCAGATGATCCGCACCGGGTTCCGGCCGCCCTCCATCCGGCAGGTCAGCAGGGGATCGTCCGAGAGCACCGTGCCCACGCCCGCCAGGATGCCCCGGTAGCGGTGCCGGTCCCGGTGGACTCGCCGCCGGGCCGCCTCCCCGGTGATCCACTGGGAGGTCCCGGTGGCCGTGGCGATTTTCCCGTCCAGGGTCATGGCGTACTTCATCACCACATAGGGGCGTTTGGTGCGGATATAGTGGAAGAACACCGGGTTCAGCGCGTCGCACTGCTCCCGCAGCACCCCGGTCTCCACCTCCACCCCATGGGTCCGGAGGAGCTCCACGCCCTTGCCCGCCACCAGCGGGTTGGGGTCCATGCTGCCCACCACCACCCGGCGGATGCCGGCGGCCAGGATGGCCTCGGTGCAGGGGGGCTGGCGGCCCGTATGGCAGCAAGGCTCCAAGGTGACGTACAGCACGGCCCCCGCCGGGTCCTCCCGGCAGTCGGCCAGGGCGGCCCGCTCCGCGTGGAGCCCGCCGCACCGCTCATGCCACCCCCGGCCGATGACGCACCCGTCCTTCACCAGCACGGCGCCCACCAGTGGATTGGGGCTGACCCAGCCCACGCCCCGCTCCGCCAGCTCCACGGCCAGCGCCATATAGGAGCTGTCATCCATCTTCTTCACCTCCAAAAATGGAAAAATGCTCTGAACCAGTGGTCCAGAGCATCGTGAAAACGGGACGCACCCGCGCCCACGGAAAACAAAACCGCTCCGGAATGTAACCATTCCAGAGCGAGCGTCCACGGGCGCAGGAAAGAGAGTTCCTGCAGTCACACGATCTTCTTTCATCCAGACTTTACTGTCGGCCTTGGAGTTTCACCAAGTCTGCCTTTCGGCTCGCGGGCTGTACCGCCGGTGGGGAATTTCACCCCGCCCTGAAGATCCTGATTCAGTTGAGATGATTATAGGCCAAGGCGCTGGAATTGTCAACCCTCTGGACAGCGCAGGGTTGCAGAATCTTTGTCCTCCCGCCAGGCATAGGCGGGTTTGCAGGCGCGGTTAAGGGGCATGCATTTACGCGGTTCTGGCAGAATGATGCCGCCGCGCCAGGCCGCCCCGAATGTAGCGGCAGCCATTCCTCCGCGCCCTGCCGGAGGTACCGCAGGCATCCCCCCTCCCCCTTCCGTGTGAAAATTGAATGCGGAACCCACCAACCGGCGCTTGACATTTTCCTTGTGAGAATGACAGGCGCTTTTCTTATTTTTGGAGGATTTGCCTATTGAATGTATTTGAAACGGTGAAACAGTCTGTTACCACCCGGCAGGCTGCCCTGCTGCAGGCGTGGGCCTTCTCCGTCGATGTTTTGCCGGAACACCGCCTCAAATTCTGCGGGGGAAATAAAACAAAGAAAAGCCTCCGCCATTTACAGAAAGCCCGTGTCCCGCTATACTGAAGGCAGGAAAAATGGAGGTGCAGTTGATGGCGGGCAGACGAATCTGCGCCGGGTACTACCGGCGGTACGACGGCAAGGTGGTCTACGTGATTTCCACGGCCACGGATAATGACACCAGAGAGGAAACGGTCATTTGGACTACCTATCCCTTTGCGGATGTTCCCAAGTACTGCACCTCCACCAAAAAGTCCTTCTGCGCATTCGTGGAAGCAGACGGAGAGCGGAAAGCCAAGTACAAGCGGCTGATGAATATGAAGATCTCGGAGGCCGCCATCGAGCGACTGGAGGATGAAGGCTTCCGGGGGCCGGTGCGAAAACAACATCAGCGGCAGTTGGAGGAAGAATACGACTCCCGAGAGTATCAGCGGTCTCTCTCCTACCTCGCATACGCGAAAGATCTCTGCGAGCACTACAACTTCGACCGGAGCAAATATCGCCTCTGCATGAAAGAAAAGCGGTTCACCGCCATCACACGAAGTGACTTCGCCAAACTGAAAGAGGATCTGCAATTTCTGGACAACGCCCTGAAAACAGTGCTGTTGGAATACCGGGACTACTTCCGGGAGCGGTTCGTGGAGGGCCTGTCCATCCGCAAGTACGCCGAGGCACACCAGCTGAACCGAGGCAGCGTGGACTATATGCAAAAGAAGTTTTTCTCTGCCCTGGCTCGTCTGTTGAAAGAGCGGGACGAAGCAGAGGGCAGGTACCGACTGCGGAAACCGGCGCAAAACTGAATCGACCCAACACTGAGCGGAGTGTCTGCTGACAAAGCAGGCGCTCCGCTTTTCTGTCAGAAATATGTCAAAAGGATATTATTCCCCCAATACATAGTGAGGGGGGTAAAAGAGGCACAGTTGTGTCAATTCTATGTCACTTGAGAAATGTCTTCGGGTAAAGTAGTAGAGGGGGTAATCAAAATGAAAGAGTCTGCCTACAAAAATTATGCGGAGCTGCCGCTGTTTCTCAACTCAAAAACAGTGGCGAAGGTATTGGGCGTCTCACCGTCCAGCGGATATGAACTGATGCACGAGCCGGGCTTCCCGGTACTGCGCATCGGCAACAGGATGGTGGTACCCAAGGAGCAGTTCATCCAGTGGGTGAAGGAACACACAGGAGGCGGCACATGAGATACAGCAAGTACAGCGGGCGCGGAAATTTTTTCTCTCTGCCCAACGAAGTGTTTCTCCTGGGTCTAAGTGCCGGAGAGTTATCTGTGTACAGTTTTCTGAAACGGTGTGAAAACCGAAAGACACATCAGTGCTGGCCCAGCATCAAAACCATTGGACAAGCAGTGCGGATGAGCGAGAATACCGTCCGCAAGTACATCCGTCAGTTGGAGGAGCGAGGACTTATCACCGCAGAGCCCACAGAGGTCATCACCAAGACAGGAGAAAAGCGAAACGGAAATCTGCTGTTCACCCTCCGGCCCATCAGAGAGGTGATCGACGAACACTATGCAAGCCAGTTAGCGGAGTTGGAGCTGGCAACGGAGCGCCAGCGTGTAGCAAAACTCCTGCGGGAGCGGGAAAGCCCCGCATGACCGCCTGTGAGCCGCTGTGTGCCCCGATCACGGGAGGGGCAGAGTCCCTGCCCCTCCCAGCGGATAGAGACCGGATTTGGGCCGCTGTTCCCCCTCTTTGGAGAGAGGACTCTCCCCATTCTGGGTTCTTTACGGGGGACGAAAGAAAAAGCAGGAGAAAGCCCTGGCGCTTTTGTGGCGTCCGGACGGTCACTTCCGCCCGCAGTGCGGGCGGTTTCCGGGGACGGAGGCTGACGCTTTTTCAACCAACCAAACCTGCGGTTGACGCTATTTCCAGAAAAACTGGCGAGTACCCCCGCCGTTGCGGGATATTCGCTGACGCTATCACGGATTTAGGAGGTATTTGAAAATGAGAGAAAATAGACACAAACACACCGTTTGGATGGATGACGATGTGTGGGATCAGGTGGAGTCCCACTACCAGAGGGACAACTGTACAACCAAAAACGAATTTATTGAGAAGGCAATTCGGTTCTATTCCGGCTACCTGGACACGGAATCTGCCGATGCCTATCTGCCCCGGGTCCTGGCCGACGTGCTGGAGGGCAAACTGGGAGCCCTGGGCAAACGGATGGGACACCTGCTGTTCAAGCTGTCGGTGGACCAAAATCTCATGGGGAATATCCTGGCCGCTGATATAGAGATCGACCCGGATGAGTTGCGAAAGGCCCGGGTGCGGTGTGTCAAAGAGGTGAAGGAGACCAACGGTGAGATCAGCTTCGAGGACGCCATCCACTACCAAAAGGGGGCTGAGTGATGCCGGGACTGATCCAGAAGTCGGGCTACATCAAACCTGAAAGCGGCGACAGTCACTACGCCGAGTACATCGCCACACGGGAGGGCGTGGAGCTTTTGGAAGTTCCGCACCCCGCCCATGACGGCAGCGGCTACCTGGAGTATATGGCCCAGCGTCCCCGCTCCCACGGCCTGTTCTCCGCCGACGGCCCCGCCGGTCTGGAGAAGACCATGGAGGAGATCAACGGGCACACCGGGCCGGTGTGGACCTTCGTTTACTCTCTGAAACGGGAGGACGCCCACCGGCTGGGCTATGAGAACAGCGAGAGCTGGCGGAAACTCCTGCTGGCTCACCAGACGGAACTGGCTCAGGCTATGAAAATTTCGCCAAGCAGCTTCCGATGGTGTGCCGCCTTCCACGATGAAAAACACCACCCACACATCCACATGATGGTCTGGTCGGCCGACCCCAAGCAGGGGTATCTCACAGAAAAGGGCATCGAAAAGATGCGCTCCCAGCTGTCCAATGAGATCTTCCGGGACGAGCTGCTGTCTCTCTGCCAGAAAAAAGATCTGTCCTACAGCCAAGTGCGGGACGCGGCGATGGAGGCCATGGGGCGGCTCATCCGGGAGATGGAGACAGGCCTGTGCCACAGCCCCGTCATCATGGAGCAGATGGAGACGCTGGCCGGAATGCTGGAGGACCACAAGGGAAAAAAGGTCTATGGCTACCTGAAAAAGCCGGTGAAGGCGCAGGTGGACGCCATCGTGGATGAGCTGGCCAAGGTCCCGGAGGTGGCGGAGTGCTATGAACAGTGGAACCAGCTTCGGGACGAGCTGGAGCGTTACTACAAGGACGCGCCCAGAGAGCACCTGCCGCTCTCACAGCAGAAGGAGTTCAAAGCCATCAAGAACATGGTCATCCGGGAGGCGGAGCGGCTCCGGCTTGGCACGTTTACCTTCGAGGATGCCCGTATGAGGGACGAGGTGGATGAGGACCAGGATGCGGTGTACTTTACCTGGGATTCCAACTGGCAGATGGCCGAGGCCTACCAGAGTGCCAAAGAGGTGCTGGAAGAGTACGAAAACCCGGAGAGTGAAAAAGCGGAACAGGTGCAGGTACTGGAGCAGCTCTGGCAGAGAGGTTTCTCCCTGGCCGCCTATCAGCTGGGCAAATGCTGGCGGGACGGGCGGGGCGTTCTCCCTGACGACGAGCAGGCAGAGCTGTGGTTCCGGCGGGCAGCTGATGCGGGATATGACTTCGCCCAATACGCGCTGTGGAAGCTTCTGCAAAGTCAACACCGAATGGACGAGGCAGTATCCTGGTATGAAAAAGCGGCAGCGCAGGGGAACTCCTACGCCGCCTACCGCCTGGGAAAGCTGTATCTGGAGGGGAAAGATGTCCCGAAAGACGTGCCAAAAGCGGTGGCCTACCTCACCGAGTCCGCCCAGCAGGGCAACCAGTATGCCCAGTACGCTCTTGGAAAACTGTACCTCACTGGGCAGGGTGTCAAACAGGATCGGGAGCAGGCCTGGACGTATTTCTATGAATCGGCGGAACAGGGAAACGAGTACGCCGACTTCTTTCTGGAGCACTTCGATCAGGCGCGCAGGCCCAATGTGTTCCTGTCGGTCACCCGACTGCTCCACCATCTGAGTCAGATCTTTCGTGACAACTCGGTGCCCCCCGCCGCCCCGGTAGGACAGCGGGTGGACCGAAAGCTGCGGCGGAAAATCCAGGAAAAGAAGATCGCCATGGGTCACAAGCCAAATGACCATGAGGAAACTCCCCGGCAGGACATGGGCGGCATGACCATGGGGTGGTAGGCGTATCAGGAACTGCGCCGCAGAGTCAAAGATAAAAGCCTCCCGCAGATGCGGGAGGCTTTGGAGCCAATCATTTCACACCGAGCAGGAGCATCACGGCCACGCCCGCCGCGATGGGGAGCAGAAGAAAGAAGACCTGAGCAAAGCCGCTTCGCTTTTCTTTGCCGCGGAACGCTCTGCCGGGATCATCCAGATAATACAGCTGGATCTGCACCGGCGGGACGGCGCGCTCCAGGTATTTGTACTGGTACGGTTTTCCGGAGACCTCGTAGGCGTAGGCAGCGTGATACTGCGAGGTGGTTTTCTCATCAGGCGTGACGCCGTCATCCCAGTATTTGATCCGCTTGGCCGTTACCACATGGCCCAGGGCGACTGCTTTCTCCACGCGCCTGCTATGGGGCGGATGGGCATGGGACCACCGAATCTCCAGAATAAAGAGGATGACTATGACCGCGATGCCGATCACGGCGCTGGGTTGGAGCACAGAGGTTCCGAACTCTTCCATCAGCGCTGCAAACTCTGATAAAGTATCTCCCATTGGTTCTCTCCCCCTCCCTGTTCTGCCTTTTTATTTACAAAAATCATATCACAGAGGCGGCGGGGAGACAAGGACCGTACCAGAGTTTCTTAAGATGAAAACTTTCTGAAAACAGTTGCAGTTTGGGGTGGCTATTTAGAGACAGTTCGGGTATTGTGTGTTGCTGACAAGAAGGAGGCGGCACACATGAACGACTACATGAAGGCCCTGCACCAGCGGTTCTATCAAGATCCGGAGGATACAGAGGAAGAACAGGAGATGGATCAGGCGGAGCAGGCCCTGAAAGCCACCCTGGGCCGGGAACAGCGGAAGCTCCTGCTGTCCCTGGTCAACGCCCACTCCCTTTGGCAGGAGCGCACCTCCCTGGAGAGCTTTACCGCCGGCCTCCGGCTGGGGCTGGGAATCGCCGGGGCGCTGGAGCCCTGCTCCTTCGACGATGACCAGGAGGAGCAGGCCAGACGAAAGATGGAAACAAAAGGAGATTAACAAACCAAGGCCAGGGCAGCACGGTCGTGGGCGGGATGTGACCCCCCTCCCCCTCAAAAATTACGGGGCTGTAAACAACAAAGGCCCTCCCTATTGGAAAAGTTCTGTTGACTGGCGGGTATTGCGATGCCGTTAACAAGGAGAAAGACGGCGAGCTGAACTGCCCAAATGATAACAGTTTGATAATAGTGTGCCGTGCCGCTGGCTATTTCCCGTTTCTGTGGTATGTTGTGTTGCTGAGAAGGGATGACTATGACAACCAATCAAACCCCAGTCCAGCGGTGCCAATACTGCGGGAGCGGCGATCTGGGCCTGGGCTGGCAGCACGGAGAGGCGCTGGTGACCTACAAGAAGCACGGACTCCTGGGCAGCCGGCTTCGGTATCTGATCTGCCGCCGCTGCGGAGCCGTGGTATATCAATGGGTGGCGGAGCCCCATAAGTTCCCGCCTATCAGTAATTATATCGCAAATCAAAGATAAACTCTGGAGGTGAGCAGCATGGCAAAGCGCAGACCGTCCGGCGACGGTATGGTCAGGAAAAGAGAAGATGGCCGCTGGGAAGGCCGAATCGTCATCGGCCACAAGAGCAACGGCGACTCCATCTTCCGATACATCTACGCAGATACCCAAAAGGAATTGACCGCTAAACTCCGGCAGAACATCGACGCCTATCAGGGAGTTGACCTGACGGAGGAGAGCAGAATGACGTTGTCAGAGTGGCTGGATCGGTGGCTGGAGCAGATGTCACTCACCCTGCGGCCCGACACCCTGAAACGGTACCGGGGCGACATGGACCGCCATGTCAAGCCCCGCCTGGGGCAAAAGAGGCTCACACAACTCACCGCTGAGGATCTGCGGGAATTGTACCGCTTCCTTCTGGAACAGGGGCGAATTGCCCCTCGCCCCGGCCAAAGCCCCGGCCTCTCTCCCGCCACCGTCCGCGGTATCCACGCCGCCCTCCACCAAGCCCTCCAAGCGGCAGCAGATCAGGGGCTGATGCCCAACAACCCCGCCAAACAGGTGGACCCGCCTAAAATCACCCACAAGCCCATGAAAATTCTAAACGAGGAACAGATGGACACTTTCTTGGCGGCGGTGGATGGCAATGAAATCTGGCGAGATTTCTTCTACACGGAGCTGACCACCGGCCTGCGGCTGGGTGAAATTTGCGGCCTCATGTGGAACGACTTTGATGGACGAAAGGGCACTCTTAGGGTCAATCGCACGCTGCATAAAGAAAATGGTGGCCGTCTGGTGGCGGGGGATACCAAGACCTACGCCGGGACCCGGACCATCCTTCTGCCCACCAGCACGGCGGAACGGCTGCGGCTGCGAAAAAAGACTTCCTACTCACCTTGGATATTCCATGACCCACTTCGCCCAGAAGTCCCGCTGAACCCCGGCACAGCATACCGCCAACTGAAAAAGATTTTGCAGGAGACTGGACTGCCTGAGCTCAGATTCCACGATTTAAGACACACCTTCGCCACCCACGCCCTAGCCAGCGGGGTGGATGCCAAGACCCTCTCCGGCATTCTGGGACACACCAAGGCCAGCTTCACCTTGGACACCTACACCCACACTACCGGGGATATGCAGAGACGTGCGGCGGAGATCGTGGGCGGCTTCCTGACCGACTACTTAGGAGAGGAGATGGCTCCATGGCAAAACGCCGAAGACACGGCGACGGCAGCCTCCACCTGAGAAAGGATCGGCGCTGGGAGGGCCGGTATGTGGTAGGCCGGGACGAGAAAGGTTTCCCCATCACAAAAAATGTCCTGGCCAAAACCAGGCCAGAGTGTGCGGCCAAGCTGGAACAGCTGCGGAAAAGTCTGGAGGTTCCCGCCCCTGAGCCACCTAAACCGGGTATCTCCTTAGGTGACTGGCTGGACCATTGGTACCAGACCTATAAGAAGGCAAGCCTTCGGCCCAATACCCAGATGTCCTATGAGCGGCGAATCTACCAACACATCATCCCCGCTCTGGGCAATGTCTATCTGGACAAGCTGACCACTGGGGACATCCAGCAGTTCTATACCCATCTCAAGCAGAACGGCAGACTGTTGCGCAAGGAGCTCTATGGAGAGGGGCTCTCAGACCAGACCGTCCGCGGCATCCACACCACCCTCCACGCAGCCCTGGACAAGGCAGTAGAGGAAAAGCTGGTCTTCCGCAACCCTGCGGACAGCTGCAAACTCCCACCTGCCAAATCCAGAGAGATGAAAGTACTTGCTCCTGAGGAAATTCAACGCCTGCTGATCCAAGCCAGGGAGGACGGCTGCTACGAGCTTCTGCTGCTGGAACTGGCCACCGGCCTGCGCCGGGGCGAGATCTTAGCACTCCAATGGGATGACCTAAACTTCCGCACTGGGGCGCTGCGAGTAGAGCGGCAGGTACACCGAGTAAAGGGCGAGCTGGTGGTATCTCCTCCCAAGACTAAGGCAGGCAATCGGACGGTCCTTCTCCCTGCTCCTGTCTTGAAGGTCTTAAAAACCTACCAGAAAACCGTCCACTCCCGCTGGATGTTCCCCTCCCCTGTCAAGGAGGATTCTCCCATGGACCCAGCTGCTGTCCGGAAGCGGCTCCAGACAGTGCTGGAGCGAGCGGAGTGCAG
>CAJLWS010000026.1 GCA_905210385.1 uncultured Eubacteriales bacterium
CAGGCCTAACATTAGCTGCGCTAACTTCAAAACCTCCCTTTTGACCTTAATGTCATATACTGGTTCAAACCCTGCCTTCGGCAGATGTGGAGTTTGTCCATGGCCGCAGAGGGATACCGCTTCACCGTGTTAACGGAAATGCCCATGTGGCGGGCGGTCTCCTGACTGGTTCACCTCCGGGCGGCCAGCAAGGAGACGGCTAGCTCCGTGGTGGTGAGATCGTCGGCCACGCCGTGGCCGGTGTCCGGGTTGTGCACCCGGCGCCATCCCGCGGAGAAGCGGCAGGGGATGTCGATGATGCGCTTGAAGTCCTCCGGCCAGCCGGGCTTTTAAAATAGAAGTACGGCCGGCTTGTGCTGTACTTCCGGCTGTACGGCTGACGCCACATTTCTCCGCGCACTTCATCAGGGATTGCGGGTATGCCGTGTCCTGTGTTACACTCTTACCCGTGAAGGATGTGGCCCTCGCGCGTTGAGTTGCTGCCGCAACTTCAAACGATAACTGATGAGGGTTTATCCTCCATTCCTTCTATTCACCGGTCCAATATGATTGCGCGCCCACAACCAGGCCCTATTTTTTTCGGGTGTACCATTGCATTGGGCCACTGTGTGCAGTATAATATACGCACGCCTGTAGCCCAGACCGGCAAAATAGAAAACAGCTTCCCGTGAATTTTTGAGATTCAGCTTATCGAGAGTGTCTGTTACAGGTGGACAAGTTGGTTCAATCAGTCAGTGTGATTTCTGAACAAACTTGAAAATTCGTGTTGCGTTCAATGGGAAGTAAGCGACAAATGACTTGGAATACATGGATTTTGGTCCCTAAAATGCAAATTTCTCTCTGGATGGCATTTGAGAGGCCAGCGGTTCGGCTCCGCTGATCTCCATCATGAGAGGCACAGGCGGAGGAGAGCAGGGACTTCTTTTTGAAGTCCCTGCTCTCCTATTACCTTTTTGACGTTTGAAATCAAGCCGAGAAGGATTCGTGTAGTTTGAGATGAAACGGCAGCGGGATACTGGCGGCGCCGGTTGAAGCTGTTGAGAAATTTGTCCGGCGGCAGGACGGTGGGTTTGGTCGAATGGGATTTGCGTTCCAGCCCTCTCGCGCGCTGTGCGGCAGGATGTGAGAAACCAGGGTGACCCGCCGGTGCCAGCGGGTCCTCACCCTGTTCTTTTCTGTAGAAGGAGTGGTCTTGTTGAAAGCGGTTGTCCGGGAATGGGGTTTTTGGATTCTGGCCATGGCGGTTTGGGAGGCAGTACTGCGGCTGACTGCATTTCCGGGCCTGTCCCTCCGGGTTCTGACTGTGGCGGGCTTTCTCTGCGTGGCCGCCGGCGCAATGGCGTTGCTCACCGGCCTGCCTGGTTGGGCGGGACGAATCTGCGGCTGGATCTTTCCACCCCTGTGTTTCGTGATCTACGCAGTGCAACTGGTCTACTATGATATCTTCGGCTCCCTGCTCTCCCTGGGCTTTGTCTCCATGGGCGGGGAGGCCATCACGGCCTTTTGGTCTATCGTGCTCTCGGCGCTCTGGCGCTGCCTGCTGCGTTTGATTGTGATGGCTGTACCTCTGGTGGCTTTTTATTTCCTGCGAAGCAAACAGTTCTTCCAGCCCCAGAAGTGGCAAGGCAGGCTGGGAATTGGGGTTGGATCCGCTCTGCTGCTGACCGTGCTAGTGGTGAGTGCTGAGAGGCTACCTAGCAACGCCACGATAGATCATTGGGCGGACCGGTATGGTCTGCTCGCAGCGGAGGCGTTGGACCTGAAACAGCTGTTCTTCGGAACCGAGACCGGGTTGCTGGTGCCCAACGGTTCTGGAGAGATCCTGGAGTGGAGCAGCGAGGACTGGAATGTCATGGATGAGCTGGACTTTGAGCAGCTGACGGAGGCAGCTCAGGGGGACGGAGATCTGGAAAACCTCACGGCCTATTTTGCCGCCCAGAGCGCTACGGAGAAGAACGAGTACACTGGGATGTTTGAGGGCTATAACCTCATCGTGGTGTGTGCGGAGGCCTACTCGCCCTATCTGATCGATGAGGAGCTTACCCCCACCCTGTATCGGCTCTCCCAGGGGGGGATCGTGTTTGAGAACTTCTATAACTGTTTTCCCAATTTGACCACCAACGGGGAGTACAGCCTGTGCATGGGCCTGCTGCCCGACCTGACCCGGATGAGTTTTTCACGGTCGGCCAACAATTATGAGCCATTTACGCTCGCCCACCTGGCCACCAATGCGGGTATGAGCGCTCTGGGCTATCACAACAACTATGGCACCTTTTACAACCGGGTTCAGACTCACACCAACATGGGCTATGACTTCAAGGCCATCGGCTGCGGACTGGACATTGAAAAGGGCTTCCCTACCTCTGATCTGAAGATGATGGAGGCAAGCGTAGATGATTATCTGGATCAGGAGCCGTTCCACGCCTACTATATGACCTATTCCGGCCATGCGGAGTATACCCGGGACGAGAATGAGATGAGTGATCAGAACTGGGATCTGGTGGCGGGGCTGGAGGGCTCTGAGGAGTATCTGGGCTATCTGGCCTGCCAGCTGGAGCTGGAGAGGGCTATGGCTTACCTGGTGCAGCGGCTGGAGGAGGCTGGTATAGCCCAGCGCACGGTGATTGTGCTCACTGGAGACCATATGCCTTATGGCCTTCCGGAGGAGGACTATGTCCGCCTGGCGGGAGAAGAGGCGGTACAGGAGCCCTTCTGGCAGTACCGCAACAGCTTTATTTGTTGGACGCCGGGGCTGGAGGAGCAACCCATCGTGGTGGACGACTACTGCTGTACCATTGATATTCTGCCCACCCTGTGCAACCTGTTCGGCTTCGAATATGATTCCCGGCTGCTGGCAGGCCGAGATGTGCTGGCAGAGGGGGAGCATATCGCCCTGCTGAAAAACGGCAGCTTTCTGGCTCAGGGCGTCTACTATGACAGCACTACCGGGGAGTTCACCTGGGAGGAAGAGTCGGACGAAGAGCGGGCTCTGACCTTGCTGCAGACGGTGGAGAACCAGTTTGCGATGTCTGCCGCAGTTTTGAGCACGGACTATTACCGTTTTGCTTTCTCCACCCTAGGCCTGCTGGACGAATCCCAGGCAGAGACGCCGGATGTCCCCAGCTTTACAGACATCGAGGGGACCTGGTATGAGGAAGATGTAGAGACGCTGATGGATCTTGGCGTGGTGCAGGGCAGCGGATTTGGGACATTTTATGGAGAGATCACCATGAGCCGGGCGGAGATGCTGGCCATGGTGACCAGAAGCCTGCAAATTCCCTTCGCAGAGATTGAGCTGCCCTATACGGATGTGAAACAAGGCGTGTGGTATATGGATGCGCTCACTGGGGCCTATGCCGCAGGCCTGCTGCCGGAGGGCGAGACTACCTTCCGGGCAGCAGCCGGCGCTACGGTGGACGAGACGTTAGGGGTGCTGACCGGGGCCGCAAAATACGCGCAGATCCGGGACGCGGAGAACTGGGCCAAAGAAACCATGGAGGCAGCTATGGAATACCAGGCTCAGGACAGCGGCTGCGAAGCCGAGGAGGGAACCGTGAGCCGGGGGGCGATGGCCCACCTGGTGGTGGAGCTGCTGACGGCGGCAGGGGAGATATAGGAGGTTGTCGCCTGCGCATAAAATGCAGAACGCTGGGCAAACTGGAGATACTTTTGTTCAAGGAGGTATCCCCATGGCGAATTTGACCACCAAGGAGCTGTCGGCCCTGGAGGATCAGCTGGGCTTTGAGAAGATGCTGTGCTGCAAGTACCAGCAGGCGGCCCAGACCACCCAGGAGCCGGAACTGAAGCAGTGCTACACCCAGTATGCCGGGCAGCACAAGCGCAACTATGAGACCCTTCTGGGCTTTCTGCGGTAAAGGAGGGGCTGAGATGAACGATCAGGAACTGATGGCCGATCTGCTGTTCACGGAGAAGAAGATGAGCGCCAACTATGGCTTGTTTGCCTCGGAGTGCGTCAATACCCAGCTTCGGGATGCCTTTGTCGACCTGCTTACCCAGGGCCACAAGACTCAGACCCAGATGTTCCAGGCCGCCCAGCAGCGGGGGTGGTACCAGGTGGAGCAGGCCCCGGCCCAGAAAGTGGCCCAGGCGGAGCAGAAGTTCGCCAACCAGACGCCCACTTTAGAATAGAGGGCCCAAGCCCAGGACGACAGGTTGCCGTCCTGGGCTTTTTAGTGGCCCGGCGGATCAGCTTGGGGAGTTGGTAAAAAGGCGAAATTCTCCGTCTGTGCGTTGAAAGGAAGCGGGCGATTGTGGTATACTGCACCGTGAGGTGAGACGCCATGGACAACATCCATATTCTCGTGGTGGAGGATGACGCCGACATCAACCGCCTGCTGTGTACCATTTTAGAGGGGGCGGGCTACTCCTGCCGGGCCGCCTTTTCCGGCAGCGAGGCTATGCTGTGGGCGGAAAAATACGACTATGACCTGGTGCTGCTGGACCTGATGCTTCCGGGGCTGACCGGGGAGGAGTTCATTGCCCGCATCCGGGCAGGCAAGACCATGCCCATCATCGTGCTGTCCGCCAAGGTGGCGGTGGAGGACCGGGTAAACGCCCTGGGTCTGGGGGCGGACGACTACATCACCAAGCCCTTTGACAACCGGGAGGTGCTGGCCCGGGTAGAGGCCCAGCTGCGCCGCAGCCGCAGCTTTCCCCCCGCCGCCGGAGGCGGGGAGCTGGTGTGCGGCCCTCTGCGCCTGAGCAGGGAGGACCATACGGCCAGCGTGAACGGGGAGGAGGTCTCCCTCACCACCCGGGAGTTCGCCATTCTGGCCCTGCTCATGGAGCACCCCAAGCGTGCCTTTTCCCGAGCCCAGATCTACGAGTCGGTGTGGGGGGAGGAGTTCATGGGGGACGACAACACGGTGAACGTCCACGTGAGCAACCTGCGCGCCAAGCTGTCCAAGGCCGCCCCCGGGGAGTACATCAAGACCGTGTGGGGCATTGGTTTCAAGATGGCGGAGATAGAAAAGGGCTGACGCCCTCGGGCAAAAGTCAATTGGGGGTTCCACCCCCAAACCCCCGGGACGCTCCGCTGGGGGTACTTTTCTCCCGCGAGAAAAGTACCCAAAAGCGCGCCCGAAGGGGGGCGTACCCCCCCCTTGGGTATCCCCCCAGCTCAGTAGGTGTGCCAGCATAGCTTTCCGGCGGGCAACTTACGACGGCGTGGGAGATTCCCTCAACGGCCCATGGCCTTGTGCCGACTTGCTTTCGATGATCTAAAGCACCCAGTTGGATGCCTGGCCAGGCAAAAGGCCGGGGCGCTGCCCTCGTTAGACGCGCCATTCCCCAGGGCTATGCCTTTGCAGGCGCCCCAATAGGGTGTACCCGCTATCAGCTATGCCAGTACGAGGGCGGAACCCGCCGGGGGAAGCACGCGGCCGGCGGCACAGTGCGCCGAAAAGCTGTCGTTGCACGGATACTGACGCCCCCGTGCCCTTAGCGGGGGTTCTTAGGGGACAAATCATAAGGGCGCGGCCTTCGCCCGCGATTTGCGCCCCTAAGCGCACTCTTTGGTGACTTTCTCTTGCGGGAGAGAAAGTCACCCGCCGGAGGCAAAAAAAGAAAAAATATCCCTGTGGATTTAAGACTTTCTTTATACTTTCTTTGAGGGCCTTTGAGATTTTTTCCCTATACTGGGGCCAACCTCAAAGGAAAGGCAGGAGTCAACATGAGTGAGATCGTACTGGCCACCCATGGGCTGAGCCGGGCCTACGGGCACAGCAAGGCCCTGGACCGGGTGGACGTCACGGTGCGTAAGGGAGATATCTATGGCCTGGTGGGCCGCAACGGGGCGGGCAAGACCACCCTGATGCGGCTGGTCACCGGCCAGTCCACCCCCACCCAGGGGTCGGTGGAGCTGTTCGGCCAGACGGGACGGGAGCTGGAGCGGGCCCGGAGCCGGACGGGGGCCATGATCGAGGTGCCCTCCTTCGCCCCCTTCCTCACTGCCCGGGAGAATTTGGAGTACTACCGCATCCAGCGGGGCATCCCCGGCAAGGGTGCGGTGGACGAGGTGCTGGAGGCGGTGGACCTGCGGGACACGGGGAAGAAGAAGTTCAAGACCTTCTCCCTGGGCATGAAGCAGCGGCTGGGCCTGGCCCTGGCCCTGATGAATCACCCGGACTTCCTCATTTTGGACGAGCCCATCAACGGCCTGGACCCGGAGGGGGTGGCGGAGTTCCGCACCCTGCTGCGCCGGCTCAACCAGGAGCGGGAGACCACCATTCTGATCTCCAGCCACATCCTCACCGAGCTGTCCTCGGTGGCCACCTGCTACGGCTTTTTGGAGCGGGGGCGGCTGCTGGAGGAGATCTCCGCCCAGACCCTCCACGACAAGTGCCGCACCTGCCTGCGCCTGAGCGTGGACGACGCCCCCCGGGCGGCCATGCTCCTTCAGACCCAGCTGGGCACCGACAACTTCGAAGTGCTGCCCGGCAGCGTCATCGAGCTGTATGACTGCCTGGACCGGCCCCAGGAGGTGTCCGGGGCGCTGGCCGCCGGCGGGGTGGCCATCTTGGGCATGGAGCAGAAGAGCGCGGACCTGGAGGCCTACTTCCTCAACCTGATTGGAGGTGGGCACAATGGTTAACTACATCCGGGCGGAGCTTTACAAGGTGTTCCGCCGGAAGTACACCTGGATCACCTTAGTGGTGGTGCTGGCACTGGAGTCCCTGCTGGTGGCGGGGTGGGTCTTCACCAACTCTCACGGCAACCACGTGGACTTCTACACCGGGGCGGGGATGCTGTGCTCCCTGCTGTCCCTCGGTTTCTACGCCACCCTGCTCACCTGCGATATGGTGTTCGCCAGCCAGTATAAGTATTCCACCCTGAAGAACGAGGTTTCCTTCGGCATCTCCCGCAGCCGCATCTATCTGGGCAAATTCGTGGTGGAGCTGATCGTGTCCCTGCTGTTCATGGTGGTGATGGTGGGGTTCTATCTGGCCCTGTGCTGGCTGACCCTCTACCGGGATCCGGAGCGGGACGCCTATATCATGCAGGTGGTGGGCTACTGTTTAGCCACCGCCCTGCCCCTGTGGATCGGGGTGCTGGCCTGCGCCAACGCCTGCCTGTTCCTGATCCGCAGCGAGCTGGCGGCCTCCATCGCCGCTGTGTGCGTCTTTGTGATGATCCCTCCGGTGCTGGAGGTGTGTGGCGCCCTCTTCATCGCCACACCCGCCTACCCCGTATTCCAGTTCCTCCACCGGTATATGCCTACCGTCATGGTGGACACCGCATCCACCATCGCTGGGGACTGGGCCTACTGCGGCCAGGCTTGGATCGTGGGGGCCGTCTGGCTGGCGGTGTTTACCGCCCTTGGAATTTCGGCCTTCCGCAAAAAGGAGATTCAATGACTTGTGGGCTGTGCCCCCGGAGTCCTCTGGGTTCCGCCCGACGGTGAGGTCGCCGATGTGAGAACCGGCGACCTTTGCCCTCGGGCCGAAACTCAAGCAGGGCCGAGGCCTCCAACAGAGCAGACAAGAAGGGAGGAAAACACGGTGCGCAACTATCTGAAAGCGGAGTGGTATAAAGTGCTGCGCCGCAGCTACCTCTGGGTCACCGCGGGAGTGGTGCTGGCGGGGGAGCTGTTCCTGCTGCTGGGCTTCGTGTTTCTGCGCGGGGCCGGGGCGGGGACGAGTTTTGCCACTGGTTGGACCAACCTGGTGGCCCTGCTGCCCCTGGGGCTGTGCGCCCCGCTGCTCACCGGGGACATGGTAATGGCCGGGCAGCATAGGAACGGCACGCTGAAGAACGAGGTGGCCTTCGGCCTGAGCCGGGCCAAGATCTACTGGGGGAAGCTGCTGGCCCAGACGGAGCTGTCCCTGCTGTTGTGCCTGGCCTTTCTGGGGTTCTACCTGGCGGGATGCTGGCTGCTGCTGGCTCATGACCCGGCCGCCGACCGCCAGGCTCTTCAGGACGTGGGCCGGGCCTTAGTCTCCGTCCTCCCCCTGTGGCTGGGGGTGCAGGGATTGTGCTGCTGCATGTACTTCCTCTGCCCCAGCGATCTGACCGGGGGGATTACGGCGCTGGTAATTCTCTTTGGACTGCCGGTGGTGTATCTCATCTTCGGGGGACTGGGGGGCGGCACGCCCCTGGGCCTCCTGATTGACCGGCTGTACGACCTGACGCCGCTGGTGCTTCTCAACCGGGTGATCAACACCTCTGCCCCCTGGGATCTGTGTGTCCGGTGCTGGGCAGTGGGAGCGGCCTGGTTCGGGGGTTTCACCGCCCTGGGCCTGCTGGCCTTCCGGAGGAAAGAACTCTGATGGACCGGGGGGAAGATTACGGGAAGGGGGGGTGCCTGTGCAAACTGTGGTAATCATACTATTGGCTGTGTTGTGCGCCATCCTCCTCATTGACATGATCAGTCTGGAGCGGGGGCTGCGCCGGGGGAAAAAGCAGATCAGAGAGCAGATGGAGGGCAGCTCCACCGTGCGTCTGAACACCCCCTGCCCCAATGCCGCCGCGGAGGAGCTGTTTGAGACGGTGAACGAGCTGCTGGAACTGCGCCAGGCGGAGGCGGCGGACTATCGCCGCAAGGAGCAGGACCTGCGCCGGCAGATCGCCGACGTGTCCCACGACCTGCGCACCCCACTGACCTCCATTTTAGGCTATCTTCAGCTGTTGGAGGACGACAGCCTTCCCCCGGCCAAGCGGGCGGAGTACCTGGAGGTCATCCGCAGCCGGGCGGCCATGCTCCAGACCCTCATTACCTCTTTCTACGACCTGTCCCGCATTGAGGGAGGGCAGTGGCGGCTGGAGCGGGAGCCGGTAGACCTGGGCCGGGAGCTGGCAGACCAGCTGGCCATGGCCTATGAGCAGCTGGAGGGGGACGGTATCCGGGTGGAGGTGTCCATCCAGGAGAACCTGCCCCAGGTCTGGGGAGACCGGAAGGCAGTGGTGCGGGTGCTGTCCAACCTGCTCACCAACGCCTATAAACACGGCTCCGACCATCTGACCATTCGGGCCTGGGAGGAAGGGGGCAGGGTGGTCACCGCCTTCTCCAATGGGGCGCCGGACATGACCGCCCAGGACGCCTTCTGCGTTTTTGACCGCTTTTACACCGCCGACCGCACCCGCTCCGGGCAGGACACCGGGCTGGGCATGGCCATCGTCAAGGCCCTGGCCGAGCAGATGGGTCATCAGGTGACTGCGGCGCTGAAGGACGGGGAGTTCACCGTGACGGTGATGTGGAAGCAAGTATAGAGGATGGAGAACCGGAGGCTCAGGCCCCCGGTTTTTCATGGGGGGAGTTGGACAGCGGGGGAAGCGTGTCAGAAGAAACGGAATCTTTGGTCAATCTTAAAGAAACGTTCATATTCCTCCGCTTTACGCAGGGGACGGTTTGTGGTATGCTGGAGAAAACCGACGGATGGGAGTGAGCGGCGTGAACCTGCAATTTATCTGCTATCAGAACTGCTCCACCTGTAAGAAGGCGGAGAACTGGCTGAAGGAGCATGGCGTGGCCTTTGAGGTTCGGCCCATCCGGGAGCACAACCCCACCTATGGGGAGCTGGATAGCTGGAGCCGGGAGAGCGGTCTGCCCTTACGGCGGTTTTTCAACACCAGTGGCCAGCAGTATAGAACGCTTGGGCTGAAGGACAAGCTGGACGGCATGACCAGGCAGGAGCAGCTGGGAGTGCTGGCCTCCGACGGGATGCTGGTGAAGCGCCCACTGCTCGTCGGGGACGGCGTGGTTCTGGTGGGCTTCCGGCCTGAGCAGTGGGCCCAGACCCTGAAAGCCCGGGGGCAGGAGAACGGGTAAGATTTCAAAGGACGGTTCAGCGATGGGACAGGTACAGTATCAGCAACAGCCTAATCAGCATGGCCGGTCTTCTCCGCCCCGGCGGCGGAGGGGGAAGGCCGCAGTCCAGGAGTCAGAACTGCCACCCCGCCGGAAGCTGGAGCGCATCTTTCCCGATCCGAAGCAGGGGCTGAGCAACGCCCAGGCCAGCGAGCTGCTGGCCAACGGCTACGGCAACGAGGAGGTGGCCTCCAACGCCAAGACCACCAAGCAGATCGTCCGGGAGAACACACTGACCTTCTTCAACTTAGTGTTCGTGGTGTTGGCGGTGCTGCTGATCATTGTGGGCAACTTCCGGGACATGTTCTTCCTGGTCATCGCCGCCTTCAACTCCCTCATTGGTATCGTTCAGCAGCTCCGGTCCCGGGCCACCCTGGAGAAGCTGAACCTGATCTCCGAGTCCCGGGTGAAGGTGCTCCGGGACGGGCAGCTGGGCACCGTCCCCCTGCACAAGCTGGTGCGGGAGGACATTGTGGAGCTGGGGGCGGGGGACCAGATCCCCGCCGACGGCCCGGTTATGTCCGGCCAGGTGACGGTGAACGAGGCCCTCATCACCGGTGAGGCCGACCCCATCACCAAAAATCCCGGCGACCAGCTGCTGTCGGGCAGCTTCGTGGTGTCCGGCAAGTGCCGGGCCCGGATGGACCATGTGGGGGCGGAGAGCTATGCCTCCCGCCTGGCCCTGGAGGCCAAGGCCGACCAGGGGGTGGGCAAGTCCCAGATGATGAAATCCCTGGACCGGCTGATCCGGGTGATCGGGTTTGCACTCATCCCCATCGGCGTGGCCCTGTTCTGCAATGAGTTCTTTGTCCAGGAGGGGAGCTTCGCCACCTCCATTACCTCCATGGTGGCCGCCCTCACCGGCATGATCCCCGAGGGGCTGTACCTGCTTACCAGCGTGGCCCTGGCGGTGAGCGTGGTCCGGCTGGCCCAGAGGAAGACCCTGGTCCACGAGATGAGCGCCATTGAGACCTTGGCCCGGGTGGACGTTTTGTGCGTGGACAAGACGGGCACCATCACCCAGCCGGAGATGTCGGTGCAGGAGGTGGTGTGCCTGGATGAGGAAGAGTATCCCAGTGCCAAGGTGGAGGAGATCCTCAACGCCTACTACCAGGTGATGGATGCGGACAACGATACCGCCCGGGCTATGGCGGAGCGGTTTGATAAGCCCTCTGTCTGGCAGGCGGAACGCACG
>CAJLWS010000027.1 GCA_905210385.1 uncultured Eubacteriales bacterium
GTCCCGGTAGAGGAGAGCGCCCCGGTAGAGGAGAGCGTCCCGGTAGAGGAGAGCGTCCCGGTAGAGGAGAGCGCCCCGGTAGAGGAGAGCACCCCAGTGGAGGAGAGCGTCCCAGTGGAGGAGAGCGTCTCAGTGGAGGAGAGCGTCCCGGTGGAGGAGAGCATTCCGGTGGAGGAGAGCACCCCGGTAGAGGAGAGCGTCCCGGTAGAGGAGAGCGCCCCGGTAGAGGAGAGCGTCCCGGTAGAGGAGAGCGCCCCAGTGGAGGAGAGCATCCCACCGGAAGAGAGCGCGCTGCCGGAGATGACCGCCTCCGGCAGCATCACGGTGAACCAGATATGGCAGAACGAGAGTGGTCAGATCCTCGATGCAGACGAACTGAGGGCTGCCGAGGTAGGGTGCGTTACGGTCACCCTGTACCAGTGGGTAGAGGGGGACAAGGAGGGAGCAGAATGTGGCGAAGCCATCCTGTCGCCCGAAAATAGCTGGAGCTGCACCTGGACCGGGTTGTCCCTGGCGGACGGGGATGGGAACGCCTATTCCTATGCTGTGGCGGAAATCACAACGCAGGATTCCACTGCGGTTTTTCAAGTGAAAGGAAGCGGTGTGGTCCTGGAGAACGAGCCCAACGCCTCCGCCGTCGTCACCCTGACGGGAACCATTTCTCGCATTCAGACCAGCGGGTATGTCCTTCCAGAGACCGGCGGAGATGGAACTATGGGCTATGTCGCCATGGGGCTGTTCCTGATGGGGGGATCCTGCCTGGTTTGGATACAATGGCGGAAACTCCGCAGGAAGGGGCGGCGGGCCCCTTGAGACTGGCAGATCCATTTCATGGACTGAATATGAAACCAAACTGAGAGGAGAAACGTAGCATGAAAAAGCTGCAAAAACTGGGTTCGGGCCTGGTGGCGGTTATGTTGGCTCTGGTGCTGGTCTTGCCCGCCCTGGCTAGCGCTCCTGCCGCCACCTATACCATCACTGCCCCGGACAATGGGCACACCTATGAGATCTATCAGATCTTCACCGGCGACTATTCCGTGGATGAGGAAACCCAGGCAGAAGCGCTGTCCAACCTCAAGTGGGGACAGAATAGCGCCAACCGGGGGGATGCCGCCATCGGAGATGCCGTTTCCCAAGCTGTGATGGACGTGTTAGCGGCCGTTTCCGCTGGCAGTGACGCGGAGAAGTTGGAGGTAATCACGCAATATGTAGATCTGGAAGGAACCCCGTTTGGTACGGTTACCGGGGGTGCCTCACAGCAGGTCCCGGGCGGCTACTACCTGATCAAAGACGTGGATGGCGCGCTGGCCGGAGAAGCGGAGACCGCCACCCTCTATCTGGTGCAGGTGGCAGGAGACGTGACCATTGATCCCAAGGACTCCGATATCCCAACCCTGGAAAAGAAAGTGTGGGAGGATGATACGCGGGGAACGGTTGGGCCCGGCTACTACGAGGCGGCTGACCACACCATCGGCGACACGATTCCCTTCAAACTTATCGGGTCCATTCCCGACATGAGTGCGTATTCCACTTATACTTACACCTTCCACGACACCCAATCCGCCGGCCTGACCTTGCATACCGGATCCTTTGCGGTCTACCTGGTGAGGGAAGAGGATCTGAATGCGGACCTGGAAACGTTGACCCCTCTGGACAATGCGGCAGGTCAATACTATACCGTCAATACCAACCCTGGCACCGGTGAGACTTTTACAGTCAGTTTTACCAACCTGAAAGCGGTTCCCAACGTTGATGACTACGATTATATCGTGGTGTCCTACACTGCGGAGTTGAATCAGGGAGCTGAGACCGGACAGGAGGGAAATCCAAACAACGTCTATCTGGAGTTTTCCAACGATCCCAATGGGACGGGCACTGGTCAGACCGAGCGGCAGTATGTAATTGTATTTACTTACACACTGAATACGGACAAGACAGATGGCGACTCGGGGGAGGATCTGCCCGGGGCCAAGTTTGTCCTGCTCAACCATTCGGGGACCCAGGCCGCCTTGGTTTCTGGGGACGGTACGTTCCTGGAATGGGTCGACCTTCCTGATGGAGCGGAAAGCTATACGGAGGTAACTCTTGCACAGTGGGATGCCATGTATGAGGACGATCCGGAGACGGTTGGTCCCGACCCGGATGTGGTTCGCACAACGGGAAACACCGGTAACATCAGGATTGCAGGTCTGGATGATGACGAATATCTCCTCCTGGAGATCCAGGCCCCGGAAGGTTACAACCTGCTGGAGGAGCCGGTGAGGGTTTCCATCACCAGCGTGATCAATCAGCTACCCTTCACGGGAGAGAACCAGAGCGCCATCCTGACAGATCTGTACGCAGTGATCAACGATGACACCGAGCATCCCCAGCACTGTTCGATGCTTGGCCTTGGCACGGTCACTGTCCCCATTGCCAACTTCTCCGGCACCACCCTGCCGGAAACCGGTAGCATGGGAACCACAATCTTCTATGCGGTAGGCGGTCTGTTGGCCCTTGGGGCCGTTGTGCTGCTGATGGCTCGCCGGCGCATGAACGGACGTGGGGAGTAAACCACGCTGTTTTCTGCCCCACTGGGATTCCTCTGGAAGGCGGGCGGGGGAATGTCCCCCTGCCCGCCATTCAGAGCGGCAAGGAGAACCCTGTATGGGACGGCAACTCGCCGGGAAGGGCAGAAAGAATGGCCTTTTTTCCCTGATCTTGATCCTAACTCTCCTGACAGGGTTGTCCTTGCTGTTGTATCCAACCATCAGCGACTGGTGGAATTCCTTCCATCAATCCAGGGCCATTGCGTCCTATGTGGAGACAGTAGAGGAACTGGATGATGACGCCTATGCCCAATTATGGGAGGATGCCCAGGCCTACAACGAGGCCCTGGCCCAGGACAACTCCCGCTTTCAGCCAAGTGAGGAGGAGAGCGTCCGCTATAACGAACTGCTGAACCTGTCCGGCACGGGAATCATGGGCTATGTGGAAATCCCTTCTATCGATGTGGCCCTGCCCATCTACCACGGCACCGATGAGGCGGTGCTCCAGGTGGCTGTGGGCCATATTGAGGGATCCTCCCTGCCTGTGGGCGGACCGGGTACCCACACGGTTCTTTCCGGGCACCGTGGCCTGCCCTCTGCCACTCTGTTCACTGACCTGGACCAGCTGGATATGGGGGACGTTTTCCTCCTGCATGTACTGGGTGAGACGCTGACCTATCAGGTGGACCAGATTCGGATAGTGGAGCCGGATGACGTGTCTTTGCTGGCCCTGGAGGAGGGAGAAGACCTGTGCACTCTGGTGACCTGCACTCCTTACGGTGTGAACTCCCACCGCCTGCTGGTGCGGGGATACCGGGTGGAAAACCTGGAGGAGGAGCAGGTATGGCAGATTTCCGGAGAGGCTGGCCGCGTGGATTTCCGGCTGGTAGCTCTGGCTTTGGCCCTGCCAATACTGCTGCTGTTGCTGTTGTGGACTTGGCTAAGGACGGGGAGGGGAAGAAAGGGAAAGTGAGGTGGCAAAGGTGTGAAAACCAACCGTATGTTTCAGCGATTGTGGGCAGGCCTGCTGGGGCTGATCCTGGCAATCTCCTGCGTGGCCTCCTCGGCCCAAGGGGCGGAGCTTCGCTCTGGCTCCCTGACGGTCTGCTTCGGGCAGGAGGAAGCTGGGTTTTCCGGTGTGACCTTCCGCCTCTATCGGGTGGCAGATCTGTCAGAGACGGGGAAATGCACCCTGTCGGGAGCCTTTGCCGACTACCCTGTGACCTTGGAGGGACTGACTGCCTCTGGCTGGCGAGCTCTAGCTCAGACCCTGGCGGCCTACGTTGCCCGGGACGGCCTGGAGCATCAGAGGGTAGGAAAAACCGGACCGGACGGGCGGGTGACCTTCTCTGGGCTGATGGCGGGGCTCTACCTGGTGACCGGGGATCGGTATGTGGAGGGCGGAACGGTATATACGCCAGAATCTCTGCTGGTGAGCCTGCCCGGCCAGACTCCGTCGGATACCTGGGACTGGGAGATTGAGGTTCACTGTAAATTTGACTGGGAGGAGCAACCTCAGGAAGCCGTGGAGCGCACAGTGCGGAAGATTTGGCAGGATGATGGAAACCTGATGTCCCGCCCGGAAAATATCCGGGTACAGCTGCTGGAAAATGGGCAGGTGGTGGAGGCAGTGATCCTGGATGAGGAGAACGGCTGGTCCTACACCTGGCAGGGATTGGACGGTGGATCCCGGTGGCAGGTAGTAGAAGCAGAGACACCGGATGGCTATACGGTCTCTGTGTCCCAGGAGGGTACGGTGTTTCTCCTGACGAATACCTGGATGGATACGGTGGAGCCGGAGCAGCCGCCCCAGCTGCCCCAGACCGGCATGTTGTGGTGGCCGGTGCCAATACTGGCGGCCGGTGGCCTGCTGCTTCTGATTCTGGGCATCACCACTCGGAGAAAAAGCAAAGGAAAATGATGAATGAAAGGTAAACGGCGCTGGACGGCGCTGCTGATGGGGGCGGGCGGTCTGTTCCTGGTTGCGGCCCTTCTCCTGACAGTCTATAACCTTCTTACGGAGTGGCGGGCAGGGGAACAGGCTCAGGAGATACTGGAGCAATTGGAGGAACAGCTGCCGGAGATGCCAACCGGGGGAGGAGGGAACCCGGATGAGGAGAGTGTGGAAGAAGGAGGGCCTTCAGAGCGGGAGGGAGATATGCCCATATTGGAGATCGGAGGAAACTCCTACATTGGAATTCTGGAGATTCCCGCTCTGGATCTAACCCTGCCGGTGATGAGCCAGTGGAATTATCCCAACCTGAATACCGCTCCCTGCCGATACTGCGGCTCAGCCTATGACGGAGACCTGGTGATTGCCGGGCACAACTACCGCCCTCATTTTGGGATGCTGTACAGCCTGGAGACGGGGGCAGAAGTGGTTTTTACCGATGTGGAGGGCAGTCGCTTTTACTATGAGGTGGCGGAGACTACCATGCTGGAGCCTACTGCTGTCGGGGAATTGCTGGGTGGGCAGTGGGACCTGAGCCTATTTACCTGCGATTTCAGCGGGCAGGCCAGGGTGACGGTCCGGTGCGTTAGGGCGGAGGGAGAACGCGTGGAAGAGTAGGATACAGCCTGCCGAAAAAGACGGTGCTTTTTCCGACGGAGAGGCCGAGGACCGCGGCGGCGCGCGTTACCGAAAGCTCCATGCTTCTCGCTTCCGCCGATGGTGGAGGTACCGTCATTCCACTGCGATTCCTTCCTCTGCAAGACCCACTTCTTGTTGTGTTTTTCCGGTGGACCCATGGTTTGCGATGAGCATGTTTGCCTTTTGAGAAACCATCGGAGCGAAGCCGGCTTCCCAGGCCCTTTGCAAAATAGGGGTTCATAGAATGATATCAAAGAAAAAAGCTGCCGAAACTCTCAAAGCTAGAGAGTTTCGGCAGCTTTTTTGATGTGAAGATTCGGCAGGACATCTGATGTGTTCTGTGGAGCTCCCAGGGAACTCCACGCTGGAGAGACTGCCCGGGATAACGTGCCAATAGGCGTTTGAGTTTTGCTCAAATCTGTCCTGTCTCCTGAAGGTAGATGGTCCAGAACATCTCCAGCGCGGTGGGCAGCGCAGCTTCATCTAGACGGAATTTCCCGCTGTGCAGGGGATAGACCGCATCCATTGCCGGGTTGCGGATGCCCAGTCGGAAAAAGGCTCCGGGTACATGCTGGAGATAGGCTGAGAAATCCTCCGCGATGGTGGTTGGGGGCAGTGTAACGCAGTCCTGCCCCAGCAATTCGGCAGCACGGCGCACGACCTGACAGCAGACGTCGTTGTTGACCACTGGGGCGTAGCCCGCCGCAAAGCGGAACTCATGGCCTGTGTGGTATAGCTCAGCGGTGCTCCGTGCGCAGATCTCGATGCGTTCCCGGATCAACTCGGCAGTCTCTGGCTCAAATGTGCGCACCGTTCCCTGGAGGGTACATTTTGCCGGCAGTGCGTTGTAGCTGGTTCCGCCATGGACGGAGCACACTGCAACCACTGCGCCTAGATGGGCAGGAACAAAGCGGGAAGGGATGGCGTTGATGGCGGTAATGGCTGACGCCAAAGCAGAAACTGTGTCATCCCCTTGACTGGGGCGAGAGCCGTGCCCGCCCCGTCCCAGGAAGCTGACCTCAAAGCTGTAGGTAGCTGCCATGTAATTTCCTTCCCGAATCCCGATCACACCGGTGTCCAATTCCTCCGACACATGCAGGGCATAGATCCGGTCCACCCCGTCCAGGCAACCGTCCTCCACCATAGCCGCCGCACCTCCTGGGGGAATCTCCTCTGCGTCCTGGAACAGAAAGGACACGGTACCCCTGAGCAGATCCCGGTTATGTGCCATGGTTCGGGCCAGGGCCAGGAGGATGGAAGAGTGGGCGTCATGACCGCAGGCGTGCATTCGGCCGGAGATCTGGGAGGCATAGGGCAGACCGGATTCCTCCTGGATGGGAAGGGCATCAAAATCCGCCCGGAAGGCAATATGGGGGCCGGGAAGGTCTCCAGAGATCCGGACGGCAATGCCCCGCTTGCCCTTTCGGATATAGGGAAGGTTCAGCTCCTTCAGTTTATCGCAAAGATATGCCGAGGTCCAATCCTCTTGAAAGGAGACCTCGGGATGCCGGTGCAGTTCCCGGCGAAGATTGACCAGCTCCTGTGCCTCTGCCATGGCCAGGGCTTTGATTCGTTCCATCATGGACTCTATAGCGGCGAATTCCTGCGGCCGGAGCGCCGGAGAATCGCCGCCCACCTCCTTTTCCTGTGGATTAGGCTTGGATGAAAATCATGATAGCACGGGGCAGGGGAAAAGGCAACCACCCTGAGAGATGGGTGGGTAAAGGGGGCCGAACAGGAGAGTTGTGCTAAAAGTGGACGCAAAAGATGAGAGATTCAACAGATAGTTTGCTTAGAGTGCTGGCGAACTCGGTGTTCGTGTGGGGACATCCCGCAGGGAAACTGGCCTGCGCTGCAGGTAGGGCGCGCGGGTGTGCACGAATTTGATCATAGCAATCAGCCACGAAAATTGCGATAAAACCCGTGGGGAGACGGTTATGGGAGGGCGAGCAGGTATCCAAATGCAGAGGGAGCACACAGCGTGGGTATGGAAAGCGAAAGATGCCGGGTAGGGAACATATTGATCATGACGGTGCAAGCCTGGCATGGCCTCCATAACCAGACCGGTCTATGCGTTGAGCTCGACGTGTAGAGGAAGCCCGAAGATGTGGGCAGATTCCACAAGCCAAACCAGAAAACCGGGGGAGAATGGAGCCGGTTTGTGCATTTTATGAGCTGTCTGGAGGAATACTTTTTGGGTTGCTTCCATCCTCTTTCGGTGGCTGAAGGCGATTTTTATGATTTTTCGGCAAATTAGCTCAAAGCGTTTTCTGTTTATAGCGCCAAAAATTACGGCTGAAGGGAGGAAAGCGAATTTCTTACTTGACAATCCCAAGATCAGAATATATCATATCCAATATATAATATATCATATATTATCTAGGATTGAATGGAAAGTAAGTGTCCGAGCAAAACAGAAATATGGAGGAGTGAAACCAATGAAAAAAGTGTACGACCTGAGCGTCACCATCGCCAACTATGGCTATGATCCCAGACCTGCGGAGATTGAGTACCGCAACCACAAGGACAACGCGCGCTATTATGCGGGGACGACAGGTGTGGATCCGTCTGCTTTCCCGGACGGCGAGGCGCTGAACACGGAAACCCTGACCATCTTGACCCATACGGGGACACATCTGGATGCCCCATGGCATTATGGCACGCAGAGCGAGGGGAAGCCGGCCATGACCATTGATGACGTTCCCTTGGAGTGGTGCTACGGGGATGGCGTTGTGCTGGATTTCCGCCACAAAGGGCCACAGGATGTCATTGACGTGGCGGATTTGGAGGAGGAACTGAAGCGGATCGGATACACCTTAAAACCAGGAGATATTCCCTGCATCATGTGCCTCGGAGGAGACCAGTATCTGACCAATAAAAACTACTATTCGCTCCATACGGGCATCACCAAGGAAGCCCTGTTTTGGATGCTGGATCAGGGGATTAAGGTGATCGGCACAGACGGTTGGAGCCTTGACAAGCCGATGAAGTATATGAAAGAGGATTATTTTGCCGGGAATAAGGATGCCATGTGGCCGGTGCACTTTGCGGGCAGAGAGAGGGCCTACTGCCATATTGAGAAGCTGACCAACCTGGACCTGTTGCCCAAGCCTTTCGGATTTAAGATCTATTTCTTTCCCATTAAAATTGCCAGGGCCAGCGCAGGCTGGTGCCGCCCTGTGGCAATCTTCGAAGATTGAGGATGAGAGGAACAGGGGAACGTAAATTTTTACTGGAATAAAGACATCATAGAAATGTTTAACGGTTTTCATAGTGAAATACGATAGACGAAATAGAGGAGTCATTATGAGAAAAGCAGTCATTGTAAATGCGGTCAGAACACCGATTGGAAAAAGAGGAAAGTCCCTTGCCTGTGTACCTGCCGCCCAGCTGGCGTCCGTCGTCATGAAGGAATCTGTACAGAGGGCGGGGATTGACCCCAAAGAGGTCGATGAGGTAGTTTTCGGGAACCTGATGAATTTTGACTATAACAACATTGCGCGTATTGCTTGGCTTGAGTCGGGCTTCCCGGTGGAGGTTCCGGCCACGGTAGTAAACAGAAGGTGTGCAAGCTCCCTCACCGCTATGGTGACTGGTGCGATGATGGTCCAGACCGGAAACGCCGAAATTGTGCTCACAGGAGGTGTGGAGAGCTACTCCCAGAATCCGTTCATGGTGAAACGCCCGGAAACGGAATACCCAAACAAGCTGATGGTGCTGGAGACCAAACAGGCTCCGGAGTCCATTGGGAATGTTCCACTGCTGAAAACGGCGGAGAACATTGCCAAGAAGTATAACATCAGCCGGGAAGAGTGCGACGAGCTGGCACTGAGAAGCCACATGCTGGCGTCACGTGCGTGGAAGAACGGCTCTTTCAGAGAGCAGGTGGTGCCGGTTCAGGTGACCCAAAAGAAGAAAGAGGTCACGGTGAACTGGGACGATTGCGTGCGCGCAGACTGCAGCATGGAGTCCCTGTCCAAGCTCAAGCCGGCCATTGACCCCGCCGGAGTGGTGACGGCGGGGAACAGCTCCCCCATGAATGACGGCGCTTCTGCAGTCATGGTCATGTCCGAGGAAAAGGCACTCTCCTTAGGACTCAAGCCCCTTGCCGTGATCAAGGAGTTTTGTGCGGTGGGGTGTGACCCGAACTACATGGGAATGGGCCCTGTCTATGCCACTAAGAAGCTGTTTGACAGGACGGGGCTTAGCTTTAAGGATATCGACCTGATCGAGATCAATGAGGCGTTCGCCTCTCAGAGTGTTGCCTGTCTGAAGGAGATGGGCCTCTACAACCCCGAGGATATGGCGCGGGTCAATGTCAACGGGGGAGCCATCGCGATCGGACACCCCAACGCTGCCAGCGGCGGTATTTTGACTGCCCGGCTCATCTATGAATTGGGATACCGGGATCTGCGCCGCGGATTGGTTACCTTCTGTGTGGGAGGAGGACAGGGCTTCTCTGTGATTTTGGAAAAATATTAATGGCAATGCGTGTAAAGCGAGAACCGCTTTTGAGAAAGGAGAAAACATCATGAGCGAAACTACAATCGCACTGATATCCATTATCGGTGTGGCCTGCGTATTTGTTCTGGGGACCATACGGCCCTACAATATCGGAGTGCTGGGCTTTGCTTTCTCATTGATCGTGGTAACTGTCTGTGGGGTTGATATCAACACGGCAATCGGGGGATTCCCGACCTCCACATTTATCATGCTGGCAGGTATCACATACATGTTTACAACTGCTAGGCTCAACGGCTCCATTGACCTGCTGTGCAATAAGGTTCTGAAGAGCATCAAGGGAAGGCGGGCGCTCTTGCCGTGGATCTTTTTCATTGCCGGTGCGCTGCTGAGCGCGTGCGGGAATGGTCCGGGGGCCGCAACCATCATCCTGGCTCCCACCGCGCTGGAGCTGGCGAAGAAGGCCAATATTAACTCCCTGCTGATGGGGTCGGTTTTGGTCTTTGGTACGTTTGCCGGCAGCCTGGCCCAAATTAACTGGTTCGGCGTCCTGGTCAGCAGCTCCATTGAAAACTTGGGTTACTCCATGCCTGGCACGCTTTTGATCGACTCCATCATCTGCAACACCATTGCCGCCGTAGTGTTTTACATTTTGCTGGGCGGATTGAAACTGTTCAAGAAGGACGAGAGTGCCGGCTCCGTGGAAAGCTCCGCCGCCCTTCAGCAGACCGCTCCCGCCACGCTGGAGCAGAAGGTCACGTTCCTCGCCATTCTCGCTCTGATCATCTGCGGCGCAGTATTCGCGATGAACGTGGGCTTCACCTCTTTCCTGCTGGGGCTCATTCTGAACCTGTTCAATCCCAAGCGGGAAGCGCAAGTGATCAAGGAAATGCCTTGGAGTACGATCGTTTTGGTTTCCGGTATCGTGACGCTGGTCACCCTGATGGACAACCTGGGCGGGACCGACCTGGTGGTGGATGCGATTACCGCGGTGGTCCCCTCGGCGGTGGCTCCCCTTGTGCTGCTTATGCTGGCTGGCCTTGCTTCCTTCTATGCCACCTCTTCCGCAGTCATCGTGGCATTTGCGCCCATGGCGATCCAGCTGATGGAAACGATCGGAAGCACCAATGTGGCCGGAATGCTGGCCGCTCTGGTGATCGCTTCCACCATGGTGGACTGCAGCCCGCTGGCCATCAATGGCGCGGCGCTGGTTGCAAATGTTCAGGCGGAGGACAAGCAGGTGTTCTTTAAGAAACTGATGGTGGTCGGTTTGGTGATGGTGCCCATCGGGAGTATTTTGGGATGGCTCCTGTTCTACGTATTGGGACTGTGAGCGATCGGAAACTTAAACCTTGGAAAGGCTCGCTTTTACACGCAAGGCTGAAACTGTAGGTTTGTCAAACATATTGGACAGTGAATTCGTTCGGAGAAAGCCAACTA
>CAJLWS010000028.1 GCA_905210385.1 uncultured Eubacteriales bacterium
GGCAAGGGGGAGCGGTCCCGGGCTGTGGTGGACGCCATCGTGCGCAACGGAGCCTGCTATTTCGCCGCCGTGGGAGGGGCGGGGGCGCTCATCGCCAAGTGCATCCGCACCGCCGAGGTCATCGCCTTTGACGATCTGGGCTGCGAGTCGGTCAAGCGGATGGAGGTGGCCGATCTCCCCCTCACTGTGGCCATTGACAGCCGGGGCAACGACCTGTTCCAGGAGGGCCGGGCGGCCTACCGCCGGGCCTGAGCCGCCGGAGAAAGCAAAACCCCCGCTTCCCTTGGGAAGCGGGGGTTTCGTCGCGCTCGGAACTTATTCCGCGGAGATCGCGCCCATGGGGCAGGTGCCCTCGCAAGCGCCGCAGTCGATGCAGGCGCCAGCGTCGATCATCATGTGTTCCTCACCCATGGAAATGGCGCCCACGGGGCAGGCGCTCTCGCAAGCGCCGCAGGAAATGCAGGTATCATTGATCACGCGAGCCATGTAAATACACCTCCAATGTGGTTATGATTGAACCAACCCCATTGTATCAGAAATTCCCGAAAATGCAAGACAGAATTTCCACCCATCCCGGTATAAAAGCTTTGCAAAATTCCCATCATTTCCATGTAGCGACTGAAGGAGGATGCCCATGGAACGCATTGGAATCTGGAACAGGCTGAGAGAGCTTTGGATGGCGGAGCGGGAGCGGAGGCAGGCCGCCCGGAACGGCCCCGGACAGGGGGGCGAATATGCTGCCTCCTATCGGGAGGGGGAGCGGGCCACCCGGCGGGAAAGTGGGGAGACCCGTCTCACCGACCGTTACTCCCGAGACCTGACCCGCATGGCTGCCCAGGGGGGGCTGGATCCCCTCATCGGCAGGGAGGGGGAGGTGGGCAGGGTGGTGCAGATCCTGTCCCGCCGCACCAAGAACAACCCCGCCCTCATCGGTGAGCCGGGGGTGGGCAAGACGGCGGTGGCGGAGGGACTGGCCCTGCGCCTGGCCTCCGGCGCGGTGCCCGAGCCCCTACGGGGTAAGCGGCTGCTGGCCCTGGACCTGACGGCCATGGTGGCGGGTACCAAGTACCGGGGAGAGTTTGAGGATCGGGTAAACTTGATCCTGGCAGAAGTTCGCCGGGCGGGCAACGTGATCCTGTTTCTGGACGAGCTGCACAACATCGTGGGGGCGGGCTCCGCCGAGGGGGCCATCGACGCAGCCAACATCCTCAAGCCCGCCCTGAGCCGGGGGGAGATACAGGTGGTGGGGGCCACGACTTTGGAGGAGTACCGGAAATATATCGAGAAGGACGCGGCCCTGGAGCGGCGTTTTCAGCCTGTGCGGGTGGCTGAGCCCACCCCGGCCCAGGCTCTGGAGATCCTGAAGGGGCTGCGGGGGCGATATGAACAGTATCACGGCTTGACCATCTCCGACGATGCGCTGGAGGCGGCGGTAGAGCTGTCCCAGCGGTATCTTCCTGCCCGGTTTCTACCGGATAAGGCCATCGACCTGATGGACGAAGCCGCTGCCAAGCTGCGTATGGAGGAGGAAGTACCTGCCGGGCTGCGGGCTCTGGCTGACCGGGTGGAGCGCACTGCTCGGGAGAAGGCCCAGGCTGCGGCAGCCCAGGACTATGAGCGGGCGGCCATGCTTCGAGACGCAGAGGAGGATTTCCGCCGGGAGCTGGACCGAAAGCAGAGCCGCCGCCGGGGAGAGGGCGGGAGGCGGCTGGAACGGGAGCATGTGGCGGCGGTGCTGGCCCAGTGGACGGGCATCCCCGTGAAGTCCATCACCAAAGGGGAGGCCAGGCGCCTGCTGGAGCTGGAGGAGGAGCTGAAGGACCGGGTGGTGGGCCAGGACGAGGCGGTGCGGGCGGTGTCTGCCGCCATCCGCCGGAGCCGGGTGGGCCTGAAGGAGCCGGGCCGACCCATCGGGGTATTCCTCTTTCTGGGTCCAACTGGGGTGGGCAAGACGGAGCTGTGCCGGGCCCTGGCCGCCACCCTATTCGGCAGCGAGGAGGCCCTCATCCGGTTCGATATGTCCGAGTATATGGAAAAGCACACCGTGTCCCGCCTCATCGGCGCGCCTCCGGGCTATGTGGGCCACGAGGACGGGGGCCAGCTCACCGAGCGGGTGCGCCGCAAGCCCTGGTCGGTGGTGCTCTTTGACGAGATCGAGAAGGCCCACAGCGAGCTGCAGAATATCCTGCTTCAGGTGATGGATGACGGAGTACTCACTGACAGCCAGGGCAGGAGGGCGGACTTTCGCAACACGGTGATCGTGATGACATCCAACGTGGGGGCCAGAAAAATGGTCAACCATGCGCCTCCCATGGGCTTTGCCGGGGGCAGCCGGGAGGACAGACGGAGAGAGGAAATCATGGCGGAGCTGCGGCAGCGGTTTCGTCCGGAGTTTCTCAACCGCCTGGATGAAGTGGTGCTCTTCCGCCGCCTGGAGGGAAGCGACTTGGAGTGCATTGCCGGGCGGCTGCTCACAGGCTTGAAGGGGAGGCTGTCCGCCTTGGGGGTGGGCCTGAAGGCGGAGGAGAAGGCAGTGGCCCTGCTGGCCAGTCCCCAGGGAGAGCTGGAGCGGGAACAGGGGGCCCGCCCCATCCGCCGGGCGGTTCGCCGCCAGGTAGAGGAGCCTGCTGCCCAGCTGCTGCTCAGCCAGCGGCTGGAGGCGGGGGATACCCTGTGCTTAGCTGTAGAGAAGGAACAGTTGGTGCTCCGGCCAGAGAAGAAACAGGTATGACCCAGGGCTGCTGGAAAGGGGTCCCATTCCAGTGGCCCTAACTTTATGCATGAATATTCGCAAAATTGCGGGATAATATGAATAATATGTGGAATATCACCCAGAAAAACCGGGAGATAAATGAATGTTTATGTAAAAATGGGGCTTGCAATCCGGAGCAGGAGAGAGTATACTGGCAACACATGACAAAACAACTGTGTGGAGGAATGGAACCATGGCTGAGATCAAAAAAGTAGTGCTCGCCTATTCCGGCGGGCTGGATACGTCCATCATCATCCCCTGGCTGAAGGAGAATTACAACAACCCGGAGATCATCGCCGTCTCTGCCGACGTGGGTCAGGGGGACGAGCTGGACGGCCTGGAGGAGAAGGCCCTCAAGACCGGCGCCTCCAAGCTGTACATCGAGGACCTGGTGGACGAGATGGTGGACGATGTCATCATCCCCTCCATGATGATGGGGGCCAAGTATGAGGACTATCTGCTGGGCACCGCCTTCGCCCGGCCCATCATCGCCAAGCGCCTGGTGGAGATCGCCAAGACGGAAGGGGCGGACGCCATTTGCCACGGCTGCACCGGCAAGGGCAACGACCAGGTGCGGTTTGAGCTGGCCATCAAGCGCTTCGCCCCCGAGATGAGGATCATCGCCCCCTGGCGGGAGTGGGACATCAAGGGCCGGGACGAGGAGATCGACTATGCCGAGGCCCACAACGTGCCCCTGAAGATTTCCCGGGAGACTAACTACTCCAAGGACAAGAACCTGTGGCACCTGTCCCACGAGGGGCTGGACCTGGAGGACCCGGCCAACGAGCCGCTGTACGATAAGCCGGGCTTTTTGGAGATGGGGGTGTCTCCCGCCATGGCCCCCGACGCGCCTACATATGTCACCCTGGACTTTGAGAAGGGCTGGCCTGTGGCCATCGACGGGGAGAAGATGAAGGCCAGCGACATCATCCGCAAGCTCAACCAGCTGGGCGGGGAAAACGGCATCGGCCTTTTGGACATCGTGGAGAACCGGCTGGTGGGCATGAAGGACCGGGGCGTGTACGAGACCCCCGGCGGCACCATCCTCTACCGGGCCCACGAGGTGCTGGAGATGATCACCATCGACAAGGACACCAAGCACATGAAGCAGAAGCTGGCGGTGGACTTTGCAGACCTTGTGTACAACGGCAAGTGGTTCACCCCCCTGCGGGAGGCCCTCCAGGCCTTCGCCGTCAAGACCCAAGACCACGTCACCGGCACGGTGAAGCTGAAACTCTACAAGGGCAACATCATCACCTCCTCCGTCACCTCTCCCGAGACCCTGTATTCCGAGAATCTGGTGACCTTCGAGGAGAGCGACTACAACCAGGACGACGCCACTGGCTTTATCAACCTGTGGGGGCTGCCCGACACCGTCCAGGCGCTCCGAGAGCAGGGCAAGCTGAAGTAAAAGGGGCGTCGTTCTGCCCCGGCAAAGCCGGGCGGCGCGGGTGCGCCGTACAAGCGTTTTGCGCAGCAAAACCTTGGCGCAGGGCGAATTCAGTTCGCCCGAGCATGAAAATCGAAGGGGCCCCCGGCGAAGCCCAGCGCAGCGGGATCGCTGGGGAAGCCGAAGTAACCAGATAGGAGATAGAAGATAGGAGATAGGAGTTGCGCAAAGGCTGCAATACCTCCTATCTCCTATCTCATCACTCCTATCTTTTCTAATAAAGCGAGGTAATGCACCATGAAACTATGGGCGGGCCGGTTCCAAAAGGAAACCGATACCCTGGTCAACGACTTCAACTCCTCCATCGGGTTCGACGCCCGGCTGTATGAGCAGGACATCCGGGGCTCCATCGCCCACGCCACCATGCTGGGCAGGCAGGGCATCATCGAGGAGCACGAGGCGGAGAAGATTGTGGAGGGCCTGAAGGCCATCCTGGCGGACATCGAGGATGAGAAGGTGGAGTTCTCCCTGGACAACGAGGACATCCACATGAACATCGAGGCGCTGCTCACCGACCGCATCGGGGCCACCGGCAAGCGCCTGCACACCGCCCGCAGCCGCAACGACCAGGTGGCCACCGACTTCCGGCTGTATGTGAAGGAGGAGATCCCCCACATCATCAGCCTGGTGCTGGACCTCCAGAAGGTGCTGGTGAAGAAGGCCAGGGCCCACCTGCACACCGTCATGCCCGGCTATACCCACCTGCAGAGGGCCCAGCCTACCACCTTCGGCCACTACATGATGGCCTATGCCAACATGCTCCGCCGGGATGTGACAAGGCTGGAGGACTGCCTGGAGCGGATGGACGAGTGTCCCCTGGGGGCGGGCGCCCTGGCCACCTCCACCTATCCGGTGGACCGGTTCCAGACCGCGGCGGCCCTGGGCTTTGCCAAGCCCACGGACAACTCCATGGACTCGGTGTCCGACCGGGACTACGCCATCGAGCTGCTCTCCGCTCTGTCCATCCTCATGATGCACCTGTCCCGGTTCTCAGAGGAGATCATCCTGTGGTGCTCCTGGGAGTTCAAGTTCGTGGAGCTGGACGACGCCTACTCCACCGGCTCCTCCATCATGCCCCAGAAGAAGAACCCCGACGTGGCCGAGCTGGTCCGGGGCAAGACGGGCCGGGTGTACGGCTCCCTCATCACCCTGCTCACCGTGATGAAGGGCCTGCCCTTGGCCTACAACAAGGATATGCAGGAGGACAAAGAGCCGGTGTTCGACGCCATCGACACCGTGGAGCTGTGCGTGCCGGTGTTCGCCGCCATGTTGGACACCCTGACGGTGAAGGAGAAGAACATGGCCCGGGCGGCCTCCGGCGGCTTCATCAACGCCACCGACTGCGCCGACTACCTGGTGCGCAAGGGGCTGCCCTTCCGGGAGGCCTACATGATCGTGGGCCGGCTGGTGAACATGTGCATCAGGAACGGGGAGAGCCTGGACACCCTGCCCCTGAAGGACTTCCGGGCCATCAGCAACCTGTTTGACGAGGATGTGTACGACGCCCTCCAGCTCAAGACCTGCGTCAACGGCCGCAAGGTGTACGGCGGCCCGGCAGCGGACAGCGTGACGAAACAGATCGAGCTCATCGAGGCGTTTATCGACCAGCACTCCACCCCGCGGGCGGACGGCTGAATCGGAGGCGCGAAGGAACATGAAACCCAAGGTTTACATAGACGGCCAGGAGGGCACCACCGGACTTCAGATCCACGACCGGCTGGCCGCCCGGACGGATCTGGAACTGCTGGCCATTGACCCGGAGAAACGGAAGGACCCGGAGGAACGGAAAAAGCTTCTGAATGAGGCCGACTTGGCATTCCTGTGCCTGCCCGACGCCGCCGCCGTAGAGGCGGTAGGCCTCCTTGAGAATGACCGCACCCGGGTGATCGACGCTTCTACCGCTCACCGTACCGACCCTGGCTGGGCCTACGGCTTTCCCGAGCTTCGGGGGCGGCGGGGGAGGATCTTTGGGGCCAGGCGGGTGGCCAATCCCGGCTGCCACGCCACCGGTTTTTTGGCCGGGGCGGCCCCTCTGGTGGAGCTGGGGGTGCTGCCGGCGGACTATCCGGTGACCTGCTACTCCCTCACCGGCTACTCCGGCGGGGGCAAGAAGATGATCGCCCAGTACGAGGAGGACAAGACCCCCGACCTGTTCAGCCCCCGCACCTACGGACTGGACCTGAACCACAAGCACCTGCCCGAGATGACCGCCCAGGCGGGGCTGGCCGGGCCGCCGGTGTTCTGCCCCATCGTAGACGATTACTACAAGGGCATGGAGACGGTGATGATGCTCCACAACCGCCTGCTCCGGGGCAAGCCCGGGGCGGAGGACCTGTGGGAGATGCTCTCCGCCTATTATGGCGGGCAGGCCCTGGTCCATGTGATGCCCTTCGGGGAGCGCCCGGGACAGCTGGCGGCCAACGCCATGGCCGGCCGGGACGACCTGCGGCTGTATGTGTGTGGCGGCGAGGAGCGCACGGCGGTGATTGCCCTGTTCGACAACCTGGGCAAAGGGGCCTCCGGCGCGGCGGTGCAGAATATGAACCTGATGCTGGGCTTTGAGGAAACCAGGGGACTGAATTTGTAAAGGAGCTGTGTGCCATATGTTGAGAGAGATTCCCGGGGGCGTGTGCGCCCCCAAGGGCTTCCGGGCCGCGGGGGTATACTGTGGAGTGAAGGAGGGGGCCCCGGTGGACGCCCCCCAGACCGTGCTGCCCTCCGCCAGAGGGAAGAACGACCTGGCCATGATCCTGTCTGACTGCGAGTGCGCCGCTGCGGCGGTGTATACCCTCAACCGGGTGAAGGCCGCCCCCATCTATGTGACCATGGGCCACCTGGAGAACGGGGTGTGCCGGGGGGTGGTCGCCAACTCGGGCAACGCCAACGCCTGCGCCCCCATGAGCCATGAGAACGCCGAGCGGATGTGCCAGCTGGCGGCCCAGGCCACGGGGCTGAAGAAGGAAGATTTCGTGGTGGCCTCCACCGGGGTCATCGGCCAGACGCTGAACATCAAGGCCATCGAGAAGGGGATGCCCGGCCTGGCGTCCGCCCTGAGCGGGGACGGCTCCGACGCCGCCGCCACCGCTATCATGACCACCGACACGGTGAAGAAGGAGACGGCGGTGGCCTGCACCATCGGCGGGAAACCGGTGAAGATCGGCGCCATCGCCAAGGGCTCCGGAATGATCCACCCCAACATGGGCACCATGCTGTGCTTTGTCACCACCGACTGCGCCATCACCCCCGACCTGCTCTCTGAGGCCCTCCATGAGGTGGTGCCCCGCACCTTCAACCGGGTGACGGTGGACGGGGACACCTCCACCAACGACATGTGCGTGGTGCTGGCCAACGGCATGGCGGGCAACGCCCAGATCGAGTGGAAGGACGACGACTTTTCCGTGTTCACCAAGGCCCTGCGCCAGGTGTGCGAGCAGATGGCCCGCTCCATCGCCGCCGACGGGGAGGGTGCCTCCCGGCTGGTGACGTGCACCGTCCGCAAGGCCCGCAGCGAGGAGAGCGCCGAGCGCCTTGCCAAGGCGGTGGTGGGTTCCTCCCTGGTGAAGGCAGCCATGTTCGGAGCCGATGCCAACTGGGGCCGGGTGCTGTGCGCCATGGGCTACTCCAAGGCCCCCTTCCGCCCGGAGTATGTGGACATAAAGTTCACCTCCCTGGCTGGGGAGGTGCCGGTGTGCGAGAAGGGCACCGGCCTGGCCTTCGATGAGGAGCTGGCCAAAAAGGTGCTCAGCCAGAATGAGGTGGTCATCGATGTGTGCCTCCACGAGGGAGAGCACGAGGCTACCTGTTGGGGCTGCGATTTGACCTATGATTACGTAAAGATCAATGGGGACTACCGATCCTGAGGCGGTGAAAATTCCGCCAGGCTTCGTTGGCGGGGCTTGCCGTACACCCGGTACTGTCTGCGCCCGCGCCGCCTTGCCTGACAGAATTTTCCCTTCGGCTCAGGGATCTGCGGGCCGCAACTTGCCCTTTTTCGAAGGGGGAAAAGGAGGAGAAACGCCATGCCCTTCAGTATGACCGACCGGGCCCAGGTGCTGGCCGAGGCCCTGCCCTATATTCAGAAGTACAGCGGTCAGACCGTGGTGGTGAAATACGGCGGCAACGCCATGATCTCGGAGGAGCTGCGTCAGGCGGTGATCTCCGACATCGTATTGCTTTCCCTAGTGGGTATCCACGTGGTGGTGGTCCACGGGGGCGGGCCGGAGATCAGCGAGATGCTGAAGAAACTGGGCAAGCAGTCCCGGTTTGTGGACGGCTTGCGCTACACCGACGGGGAGACCATGGACATCGTGCAGCAGGTGTTGTGCGGCAAGGTGAACAAGGACCTGGTAGGCCTGATCAACCGCAAGGGGGGCCGGGGAATGGGACTGTGCGGCCTGGATGATGGCCTGTTCCAGGCCACCCAGCTATCGGAGGCCTACGGCCTGGTGGGCCGGGGGGACCAGGTCAACCCCCGGCCGGTATTGGACTGCCTGGCCAACGGCTACCTGCCGGTGGTGGCCACCGTGGCCCAGGGGACGGACGGCAACGAGACCTACAATGTGAACGCGGACACCGCCGCGGCCAAGCTGGCCATCGCCCTGAAGGCATCCCGACTGCTGCTGCTCACCGACGTGCGGGGGCTGCTCACCGACCCGGCGGACGAGTCCACCCTGATCCCGGTGGTGCGGGCCTCGGAGATCCCCGGCCTCATCAAGGACGGGGTGATCCAGGGGGGGATGATCCCCAAGATCGACTGCGCCGTGGAAGCGGTGCGCTCCGGGGTGCGCTCCGCCGTCATCCTGGATGGGCGGATCCCTCATTCCATTCTCACCGAGCTGCTCACTGATGCGGGCATCGGCACCCTGCTGAAGCTGTGAAAGGAGAGGGCGACATGACCTTTGAGGAACTGAAAGATCGGGACGGTCAGTATGTGATTCAGACCTACGGCCGAAACCCCATCGCCCTGGACCATGGCCGGGGGGCGACTCTCTACGGCGTGGACGGGAAGGAGTACATCGACTTTGCCGCCGGCATCGGCGTTCTGTCTGTGGGCACCGCACACCCCAAATGGGTGGCGGCGGTGACGGAGCAGGCGGGTAGACTGGCCCACGTCTCCAACCTGTACTACACCCAACCCTACATTGACCTGGCGGAGAAGCTTTGCACCCGCTCCGGGATGGCAGCCGCCTTCTTCGGCAACTCCGGCGCCGAGGGCAACGAGGGAATCCTCAAGGTGGCCCGGAAGTACTCCTTTGACAAGTATGGGGAGGGCCGGGGGACGGTGCTCACCCTGAACCACTCCTTCCACGGCCGCACTATGGCCACCCTGGCCGCCACAGGGCAGGATGCCCTCCACCGGTACTTCCTCCCCTTCCCCGAGGGGTTCCGGTATGCCGAGCCCACCCTGGACGGCATCCAGGCGGTGGCCGGCCACGACGTGTGCGCCGTGCTGGTGGAGCTGGTGCAGGGGGAGGGGGGCGTGTATCCCCTGGACCGGCAGTTCGTCCAGGACCTGGCCCAGCTGTGCCGGGACCGGGACTGGCTGCTGCTGGCCGACGAGGTACAGACCGGCGTGGGCCGTACCGGCTCCCTGTTCTGCTTCCAGCAGTACGGCATCCAGCCCGACGCCTGCTCTTTCGCCAAGGGGATCGCCGGGGGGCTGCCCATGGGAGGCTTCCTGGTCAATGAGAAATGCCGCAGCGTGCTGGGACCCGGTACCCACGGCTCCACCTTTGGGGGAAACCCGGTGTGCGCCGCCGCCGCCCTGGCGGTACTGGACATCCTGGACGACGAGACCATTGCCCAGGTGAAGGAGAAGGGGGAGTACCTCCGCAGTCAGATCGAGGCCATGGCCCTGCCCGGCCTGGGTAAGACCCGGGGGCTGGGGCTGATGATCGGCATTGAGGTAGCCCCGGGGTACTCCAACAAGGACCTGTGTGCCAAGCTCAACCAGGCGGGGCTGCTGTGCCTCACCGCCGGGCCGGGGCTGCGGCTGCTGCCTCCCCTGACCATCACCAAGGAGGAGATGGACAAGGGGCTAGCGGTGATGCAGGCCACGCTCAGGTGAATGGGAAGAAGGGTGAGAACATGGAAAAGGACTTATTGAAGCTGTTGGACTTGTCCTCCCAGGACATCCACGAGATCCTGGACACGGCGGACCAGATGAAGTACAGCCAGAAGCACGGCCTGCCCCACGACTACCTGCGGGGTAAGACCCTGGCCATGATCTTTGAGAAGAACTCCACCCGCACCCGGGTGTCCTTTGAGGTGGGTATGTACCAGCTGGGGGGGCACGCCCTGTTCCTGTCGGGCAAGGAGAGCCAGATCGGCCGGGGGGAGCCGGTGGAGGACACCGCCCGGGTGCTGGCCCGGTACTGCGACGGCATCATGATCCGCACCTTCGCCCAGAAGGAGGTGGAGGAGCTGGCCCGGTATGCCTCCATCCCTGTCATCAACGGACTGACCGACTTTGCCCACCCCTGCCAGGTGCTGGCCGACCTGATGACCATTCGGGAGAAGCTGACCCGGCTGGAGGGGCTGAAGCTGGCCTTTGTGGGGGACGGCAACAATATGGCCAACTCCCTCATCGTGGGGGGGCTGAAGTGCGGCATGGACGTGTCGGTGGCCTGCCCGGAGGGGTATGACCCGGACGAACAGGGGCTGGACTTTGCCAAGACCGTCACCGAT
>CAJLWS010000029.1 GCA_905210385.1 uncultured Eubacteriales bacterium
GAGGGCACCGGCTACCGAGCCAAAACCCGGTTTGCCAAGTTTTATAACCTGCCGGAGCTGATGGCTGCTTTCAAGGAGGTTGCCGACATCCAAACAGCGGATATGCTTTGTCTGCCTGTTCCCAAGGCAAACTTCCACACGGAAGTGATCCAGCCCTCGGAGCTTCAGAAAGAGATGATAAGGGGACTGGCAGAACGGGCAGAGAAAATCCGTGCCGGAGGGGTTGACCCCCATGTGGACAATATGCTTCGCATTACGAACGACGGAAGAAAACTGGCTCTGGATATGCGGCTCATCAATCCCCTTGCCGCCGACGACCCCAATGGCAAGGTGGCTGTCTGCGCCCGGAATGTGTTCCGCATCTGGGAACAGACCAAAGAAAAACGCTCTGCCCAGCTTGTGTTCTGCGACCTGTCAACGCCCACCAAAGACGGTTCTTTCAACGTATATGACGATTTGAAAAAGAAGCTCATGGAGCAGGGTATCCCGGAGGATGAAATCGCGTTTATCCATGACGCCGACAGCGAGGCCAAAAAGAAGGAACTGTTTGCGAAAGTCCGCACCGGGCAGATACGGGTGCTGATGGGCAGCACCCAGAAGATGGGCGCGGGTACAAACGTCCAGGATAAGCTCATCGCCCTGCACGACCTGGACTGCCCCTGGCGGCCTTCCGACCTTCAGCAGCGGCTGGGCCGCATTGTGCGCCAGGGCAACGATAACGAGGAGGTGGAGATCTTCCGCTATGTGACCGAGGGTACGTTTGACGCTTACCTCTACCAGTTGGTGGAGAACAAGCAGAAATTCATCGCCCAGATCATGACCAGCAAATCCCCCGTCCGTGTGGCGGACGATGTGGACGAAACGGCTCTCAGCTATTCCGAGATCAAGGCGCTGGCCACCGGAAACCCGCTTATCATTGAAAAGTGCAACCTGGATATGGAGGTGGCAAAGCTGAATATGCTCAAGGCCAGCTATCTGAACCAGATGTACGCCCTGGAGGAATTGGTGCTGCGTAAATACCCGGAGCAGATCGCGGGCCTCACCGAACGGATTGCAGGCTATGAAAAGGACGTGGCGCTGGCAGCCGCCCACCCGAAAGCGAAAGAAGGGTTCTGCGGTATGGTAATTGAGGGCAAACAGTATGAGGAAAAGGAGGACGCAGGTAAGGCCATCATCGACGTTTGCACCAGGATGACCGGCTCCGACGCGGTTCTTTTGGGCAGCTACCGGGGCTTTTCCATGGTGCTGGCCTATGACAGCCACAGCAACGAGTACCGTATTACCCTAAAGGGCACCCTCTCCCATACGGTGACGCTGGGCGCAGACGTATTCGGCAATATCACCCGTCTGGACAATGCCTTGGAAAACCTGGCGGGAAGTTTGCAGGCAGAGCAAGGCAGCCTGGAGGAAACGAAAGGCCAGCTTAAAAACGCCCGCACCGAGCTGCAAATGCCCTTTGCCCGTGAGGAGGAACTGGCGGAGAAAACCAAACGGCTCAAAGAGCTGAACATCCTGCTAAATATGGATCAGAAAGATAAGACGCTCATCGACAGCGCTCCCGACGAGGGCGAAGAACCGCCTGCCCGGAAAGTGGTGGGCCTGGAACGATGATCGCACATTTGACGCTGCGCTGAGGGAGGATTATAGTGGATTCAAAATAATCGGAACAGGAGGTGACGAATGATGGGTGACAGTTATTGTCCATTCCCGGAGCGCCTCTCAGCGCAGTTTACGGAGATTGACAGCGACGTTATGATGAGCTTGTCAGAAAGCAACCCGGAATATGCGGCATTAAAAGACCAGATGGAAGATTTGAAGCGCCAAAATCCCTGTATTGCCACATTGATGGAGGGCGATGGGGAACTTCATCTTTCCACGGAGGAGCATGAAACCCTAAAAGAATTTATCCGGCTGTATATGCAGGCAGATAACCTGGAACGGGAGCAGCTCTATTTCCAGGGCCATGCAGACGGATTTGCTTACTTGAAAATGATCGACGCTTTCAGGACGGAATAACAAGTGACGGTGCGGAGTAATCTGCACCGTTTTTACATATCCAAAGAATACAGCCCCCTTTACATAGCCAGCTACCCCATGCGGGCAGCTAATTTACAGCTATGTGAAGGGGGCTGTATTTTTTATGCCTTTTTATGACCAGGACGTGATCGAAAAAGCGCGGGAAGTAGATTTGTTTTCCTATCTGCAAGCCTGCGAGCCGCAGGAGCTTGTCCACGTTTCCGGCAACGTCTACTGCACCAGGGAACACGACAGCCTGCGTATTTCCAATGGCAAATGGTGCTGGTTCTCCCGTGGGATCGGCGGTTACAGTGCACTGGACTACCTCATCAAAGTCAAGGGCTGCTCTTTTCTGGAGGCAATGGAAGCCGTTGTCGGCAGGGCCGCTATCCCGACGTCTGCCCTTACACCTGTTACTAGGGAGGAAAAACCCAAGCACCTGCTCTTGCCGCCGCCCGCCCCGGACAACCGGGCGATGATGGCTTATCTCAGAGGCCGGGGCATTGACCAGGAAATTTTGGACTACTGCGTCCAGACCGGGCGCATTTATGAGAGCCGGAATAAGGGCCATGGAAATGTGGTGTTCGTCGGTTTTGACCAGACCGGCAAGGCGCGGTTCGGCTGCCTGCGCGGGATTGGCGAAGCCCGGTTCCACGGGGATTTGAGCGGCAGCGACAAGCACTATTCTTTTTCCCTGCCCGCCTGTGTGGAAAATCCGGCTGTCCATTTGTGCGAGTGCGCCATTGACGTCATGTCCTACGCCACCCTCTGTAAGCTGGACGGAATTGACTGGCGGCGCCACACCCTGCTGTCTCTGGCCGGGGTGTCCCAGCCGAAGAAAAAGATTGCGGAGAGCAAGCTGCCGGTGGCCCTTACCCGCTTTCTGGAGGAAAACCCTCATGTGAAAACGGTCTATCTCCATCTGGATAACGATACGGCTGGCAGGCTGGCGGCCCAGGCCATCCAGACGGTGATCCCCAGGGAGTATGAAGTCAAAAACCGCCCGCCGCCCAGGGGCAAAGATGTGAACGATACCCTCTGCCATCGGCTGGGTATTCCCATCCGGGGCACCAAAAGAAAGGAGCAGGAGCGATGAACGAGTATGACATCACCATCCGAGAAACGCTGGAAATGACCGTCACGGTAGAAGCGGAAAGCCGCGAGGAGGCCCGTCAGATCGTAGCCGACCGCTGGAAGAACAGCGAATATATCCTGGACGCGGACAGTTTCAAGGACGTGGAGTTCTACCCCAGGGGCCGCAGCCGCGACCGGGGCGAACGATGAGTTGTTTTTTGGAACGTTTGGTATTCCCCTGCGGGGAATGGAATGTGTATGTACCAGCAAGCATCGCCGTTTGGGGACAAACGGCAGCTTGTTAGGGGGAACGCCCCCTAAAACCCCTTTGGAAAGGACGGAGATTTTCATGGAATTTTTGTTTTTCATCATTGGTTTTCTGCTGGGCAGCCTGGGCGGTGTCACTGCCATGTGCCTTGTGCAGATCAACCGTATCGGAAAGGAGGAGGGCCATGGGCAAGCGGAACATCGAGATTAAAGTGCGCTTAAACCGCAAAGAGGCCGAGCTGTTAAACAAGCATGTGAAGAAAAGCAGGCTCTCACGCGAAGCATACCTGCGCCACCTGATAAACGGCCTGGTTCCCCAGGACGCGCCGCCCCCGGCGTATTTCGATTTTATGCGGGAGCTGCACAGCATTGGGAACAACTTAAACCAGATCGCCCAGAAAGCCCATGTGCTGGGGGTGATGGACGAGCGCCGGTATGACGAGGCCCTGCAAAGATTCGATCAACTTATCCGGGACATTACCAAGGCGGTGATTTTGCCAAAGCCCATGGACATGGAGGGGCCCCCGCGAAGCCTGCTTCGTGGGGAAAAGGAACACCCGCGCAGCGGTGAGCCTTTTGACGCTTGCGGCAAAAGCGATAAGCGAAGCGCGGTGTGACGTGGCTACCACATCCATCTGGCGGGTAAACGGTTGGCTGGGCAAGGTTCTCATCTATATCGAAAACCCGGACAAGACGGAAAACCCCGCCAGCTTTGAGAAACCAGACATGGACACAAAGGAGGCCCAGGGCCTTTCCGACGTGATCGAGTATGCCATCCAGCAGAAGAAAACGGGAAAAGCGGTGGTGGACGATGAGGATGTGCCTGTCATGCAGCGATTTGTTTCCGGGGTGAATTGCAGCCCCACCACCGCCCGTGATGAGATGATGGCCGTAAAAAAGCGGTTTGGCAAGGAGGAAGGCACGGTGGCTTATCACGGCTATCAGAGCTTTGCCCCCGGCGAGGCCACCCCGGAAATGGCCCATGAGATCGGGCTGAAGTTGGCAAAAGCATTGTGGGGTGAGAAATACCAGGTGCTGGTGGCAACCCACCTGGATAAATCCAATCACCTGCACAACCACTTTGTGGTGAACACGGTTTCGTTCATTGACGGGATCAAGTACCACCGTACCGAAAAGGATTACTACGACATGCAGCGGGAATCCGACCGGCTGTGCCGGGAGTATGGGCTGTCCGTGATCGAACATCCCCAGCGGGGAAAATCCAAGCACTACGGGGAGTGGCGGGCCGAACAGGAGGGCCGCCCCACTTACCTTTCCCTCATCAAAGCCGATGTGGACGCTGCCATCCGCCAGTCAATGACGGAGAGGCAGTTTTTTTATCACCTGCGGCAGATGGGCTACGACATCAAAGTGGGCAAGGACATCACCGTGCGAGCGCCCGGCAGGGACAGCGGAAGAAAGCTCATGCGCAACCTGGGCGAAGCGTATTCCCTGGAGAACATCCGCAGACGGATTCTGGCCCAGCGTCGCCCGCAAAGGGAGGCAGCGCCGGAGCCGAAGCGGTGCAGGCTTTCGGGGGATTTGAAGCAGGCCAGGAAGGTGACGGGCTTTCGCGCCCTCTACTTCCACTACTGTTATCTGCTGGGGGTATTCCCCAAAAAGCAGAAGCGGCAGCCGGGCCATGTGCCCCACGTGCTGCGGGAGGACTTGATCCGGGCGCAGGAATTGACGGACGAGGCAAGGCTGCTTTCCCACCACAGCATTGACACCCTGGAGCAGCTCAACGCCTATGAAGCCGATGTGAAATCTCAGCTTACCGGCCTAACCGAACAGCGAAAAAGCCTGTACCGGAAGCTGCGCACCAAGGCGGTGCTGGCCGACCCCGCCCGGCATGAACAGATCCGGGCGGAGATCGCTGCCCTCTCCGGGCGGCTGAAAGACCTGCGCCGGGAGGTAAAACTGTGCGAGGACATCGCGGCGCGTTCCCTCTCTCTCAAAGAGAAGATACGGGCAGCCCGCGAGGAACAGCAGGCCGGGAAAACGGATAAGGCCCGGCAGGAAGCAGGCCGGACGGAAAGGAGATGATTTTCTATGTATAACTCAGGCGACGCGGCGGAACAGGTGGTGCGCATGAGCCTGGAGGGTGCGGAAGTGGCCCTCAAGATTACAGGCGCAGCCGCCAAAAATCTGGCCGCCGCCCTTTACACGGTCTTGAAAGACCAGAAGAAAACCAAGGGCAAGGCCCGTATTGAAGCCATGCTACGGGAAAAGCGCCCCTTAAAGGTTTACACCATCAAGAAGGAGGACGCCCCGGAGTTTGCCAAGCAGGCAAAGGGCTATGGAATCCTCTATGCCCCGATCCCTGTGAGGAAAGAGGATGATACCATCGACATCCTGGTATTCCAGGACGACGCGGCCAGGGCCAACCGGATCGTGGAGAAGTTCAACCTCACGGTGGTGGATACCGCGTCCATCAAGGAGGACATCGAGAAATCCCGCGAGGAGCGCGGCAGCGAACCGGAAGCCCCGGAGAAAGCTGCGCCGGAAAAGAGCGAGGACGACAAACTTCTGGACGAGCTGATGGAGAAACCCGCCCAAAAGGAAAAGGCGCAGGCGGAAAATCCGGCGGCGGAGAAAAACGCCCCTTTTACGGGAGCGGCGGAGAAATCCCATCCGTCCGCGCCTATCTCAGAGAACAGCAGCAGCTCCGCAAGGGGTACTTCTGATGGGGACGGGAAGCCTTCTGTCCGGCAGGAGCTGCGGGACATCCAGACCCAGCGGAAGAAAGAGGCGGAAGCCGCCCGGCACGAGGAACCGGCAGCGCCCCAGAAGAAGGCGGCGCAGAAAACCACCAGGCACCAACAGCCAAAGCCCAAAAAGAAATCAAAATCGAAAGAGAGGTAATCTGTGATGAATAACTTTGACGATCTGTTTGAACAGCAGCCCCAAAAAGAACCTGTCCAGAAGCCGAAGCCGCAAAAGGAAAAGCCGAAAAAACAATGGTGGCAGCTCCGCGAGGAAAAGCAGCGGGGGGAAGCCTACGCCACCCTGGATAAGAAGTTTGGCGAGTTTTCCGAGGGCCGGGGCGATATGAAAGCATATCTGGATGTGCAGAGCCGGTTCCCCTTCCACTCTGCCCGTAACGCCATCCTTATCGGGGAACAGTGCCCCAACGCCCAGCGCGTGGGCGGCTATAAGGAATGGGCTTCCCAGGGTATTGAGATTCTGGAAGAAGAAAAGCGCCTGCCCATCATCATCCTGGAACCGGGAAAGGCGTACCGGCGTGAGGACGGCAGCGTAGGCCAGAACTTCTTTGCCAAGGAAGTGTTTGACGTTTCCCAGACCACGGCGCGGGGTGAGGCCCAGCCCCAGGTGAATTACGATGAACGCCTGCTCCTAAAGGGCCTCATCGCCAGTTCCCCAGCGCCCATCCATGCAACGGAGGAACTACCCCAGGGACGGGGCGCTTTGTATGACCCGGAGCAGAACGCCATCCTGGTGAAAAAGGGCATGGATGCGCCGGACATCTTCCGCTGCGTTTCCCTGGAGGTGGCCAATGTGCAGCTTGTCAGAAACCGGGAAGGGTATTCCCGCGAGACAGAGGGCTACAAAGCCTACGCGGTGAGCTATATGCTCTGCAAACGGTATGGTGTGGACGCACAGGAGTATGACATTTCCCGGCTTGACGGTGTGCTCCAGGGGCAAGACCCCAAAGAGGTGGTTCCGGCGGCCCTTACGGATATGCGCGACACCTTTAAGGAACTCAATGGCCGCATGGCCAGGGCCATGGGCCTCACCCGCGCCAGCAGGCAGAAAGAACAGGAACGGTAAAGGAGGTTTGACCGATGGAACGACAGGAAAAGGTTGTCCTTACGCTGGACAGCTATGAGCACGGGATTATGATCCGCGCCCTCAACGAGTTGCGCAACGACATGCTGGAGGAACAGCGCGATCCCGGCCCGGTAGAGGATGTTCTGCTGAAAACCATTGACGCCCCATCCCAAAAAGACAAGAAAGCGAAGCGTCGGGATGAAGCCCGATAACAAGACGGGCGGCCTCTGGCTCTATGCCCTGGGGCTTTTCCCGGTGATATGGCTTGCCCTGCTGATTGCGCCTTCCCTTTCCGGTGGGCTTTCCGAAATCCTGGAGGCCCTGCCTGCGGCGATGAACCATCCCTTTCAGATCGTATGGTGTGAGGACAGCGGAAAAGCTGTCCTCATTTTTATGGCCGCCTATGGGCTGGGCATTGGGATTTACCTCTCATCCCGGCGCACTTACCGCAGGGGCGAGGAACACGGTTCCGCCAAATGGGGCGATCCGCGGGCCGTGAACAAGAAATACCGGGATAAAGACCCGTTCCAAAACCGCATTTTTACCCAGCATGTCCGCATGGGGCTGGACGGGAAAAAGCACCGCAGGACGTTAAACACCCTGGTCTGCGGCGGCAGCGGCGCGGGAAAGAGCCGCTTCTACGCAAAAGTGAACCTCTGCCAGGCCAATACCTCTTTCTTCATCCTGGACTGTAAAGGTGAGCTGCTGAGGGACTGCGGCGGCCTGCTAAAACGGCAGGGGTATGAGATCAAGGTGGTTGACCTTTTGAACATGGAGAAAAGCCACTGCTACAATCCTTTCGCTTATCTCAAGAACGACAACGATGTGCAGAAGATGGTGACAAACCTGTTCAAAGCCACCACCCCCAAAGGGAGCCAGAGTAACGACCCCTTCTGGGATACGGCGGCCAGTATGCTTCTCATGGCGCTGGTGTTCTACCTTCATTATGAAGCACCGGAGGACGAGAAAAATTTCCCCATGGTGATGGAAATGCTCCGGGCCGGTGAAGTGCGGGAGGATGATGATTCCTACCAATCCCCGTTGGATGAGCTGTTTGACCGGTTGGAAATGCGTTCCCCCGACCACATCGCGGTGAAGTATTACAAGGACTACCGCTCCGGCAGCGCCAAGACCCTCAAATCCATCCAGATCACCCTTGCCTCGCGGTTGGAGAAGTTCAACCTTTCATCGGTGGCAGCCCTCACAGCCACCGATGAGCTGGAGTTGGCCAGACTGGGAGAAAAGAAGGTGGCGCTCTTTGCCCTTATCCCGGACAACGACGCCAGCTTTAACTTCCTGGTGAGCCTTTTGTATGCCAGCACTTTTCAGGAGTTGTTTTACAGCGCCGACCGGGTACACGGCGGGAGCCTGCCCGTGCCGGTGCATTTTTTGATGGACGAGTTTGCCAACGTCAGCCTGCCCGACGACTTAAATCTATTTGAGTCCGCATACCGCGAGGTGTGTGAAAAAATACGCATTGAATTGCTGGAACCCCCTAAAGCCCGGCGCGCTACAACACAAGCCCTCTCTGGGGGTCGGTGTGAACGCGGCGAAAGCAGAAAAAAGCGACGGGATGGTATATGGTCAAACCCTGTGTACTGTTTTCAATGGGCAACCAGCAGCTAAGCCCGTAAGGGAAAGTTCAACGGCTATCCGGTATGGAGTAGGCCCAAGGGGGCCGAAGCGGTGCGCCCCCGCCCCATGGCGGGGTGAAGATATAGTCTACGCTTGCGTGAAAGCGCAAGAGGCTTAAAAAGCCGGGCAGGTCTACCGAGCCTGCCTAAATCACACGGCGATAAGCTATTGGCAACCATGAGATCGAGAAATATATCCGTTTCCATCATTATCCAGAACATTGCCCAGTTAAAGGCGCTGTACGAGAAGCAATGGGAATCCATCATGGGCAACTGTGACGAGTTTTTGTACCTGGGCGGCAACGAATCGTCCACCCACAAGCTCATCTCCGAAAGCTATCTGGGCAAGAGCACCCTCTGGCTGGACACCTACGGCAAGAGCACCGGACATTCCGGCAGCTACTCGACCAATAACCAGATCACGGGCCGGGAACTGATGACCCCGGACGAAGTGCGGATGTTAGACAACCGCCTGGCCCTGCTCTTTATCCGTGGGGAACCGCCGCTGATGGATGAAAAGTACGACCTGTTAAAGCACCCTTATGTGAAATACACCACCGATGGCGGCGCGCCAGCCTTCACCCACGGCGGTACGGAAAACGCTGTGGCGGATATGGTTATTGGCCGCCTTACCCCCGGCGACCTGGAAAAAGTCAAGGAGCCGGATGAACTTTGTGAGCTTCTGTCCGACGAGGACATGGAGAAAATCTTTCAATTCAAGGAGGAAAAGCAAAATGAGACTGTTTAACAAGGAAAATAAGAACAAGGAAACCCATCGCCTGCCCATGGGCCAAAAGAGCAAACGTGCCCTTGCGGTCTACTCGGCCTTGGTGTTCCTGCTGTGCTGCTGCACCACCACAGCTTTTGCCGCCGGCGATCCGTTGACCGTTATCAACAACCTCAGCGATTTCATTTTTGGCCTCATCCGGGCCATTGGTATGATCCTGCTGGGCTTCGGTGTGGTGCAGATCGGCCTCTCCCTCAAATCCCACGACCCCAGCCAGCGAGCCAACGGTTTCCTCACTTTGGCCGGTGGTGTTGTCATCACTTTTGCCAAGGAGATTTTGACCCTGATTACCGGCTGATTGGCCCAGTGGAAAGGAGTTTGCCATGAATTTGAAATGCGAGTGCTATATCCACTCTTTGAAGCAGGGGGAGAAAAACGTGCTGGGCGAAGCGACCATCCTCAAGCGCCTGGGGGATAACGACTACCTGGCCGAGTACAATGGTGTGAAATGCCATGCGATGTTCAATCCCTTTGTAGGGCGCTATTTTGTGGACGATGTGTACGGCATTGTCCGCAGTTCGCCGGAGCGCGGCGAAAGATAAACGAAAAATACGACAGTGCGGGGGCGGGCATACCGGCCCGCCCCTTATCCTGCTGGAAAGGAGGAATGTGTTTTGAGTGATAACTGGGTTGTGCAAAACCTGCAGAACGCCCTGGACACCTGGAACAAGTACCTGTCTGAGATCTGGCAGCTCATCACCCAAAGTCCGGAGCAGTTTAAGGGCGGTACGATTTGGAGCGTCATTGTCAACATCAATGACGCGGTACGGGCCATTGGCCTGGCGCTTTTAGTGCTGTTCTTTGTAGTGGGCGTCATGCGCACCTGCGGCAGCTTTGCCGAGGTGAAAAAGCCGGAACACGCGCTGAAGCTGTTTATCCGGTTTGCCATCGCCAAGGGCGTTGTAACCTATGGGCTGGAACTGATGATGGCCCTTTTCAATATCGTCCAGGGGCTTGTTTCCACGATTATGAACGCAGCCGGATTCGGTTCGGCACAGCAGACGGTTCTCCCACAGGAAGTCATTGACGCGGTGGAAAGCTGCGGCTTTTTTGAATCTATCCCCTTGTGGGCGGTAACGCTCATCGGCGGGCTGTTCATCACTGTCCTCAGCTTCATTATGATTATGACCGTCTACGGGCGGTTTTTTAAGCTCTATCGTGCGCCCGGAAGGGCTGCGGCGTAAGCCAAAGTAGCTCGCGGGCAATTTGGGATTCTGCCAGTAGCGCGGCAGTAGGAAAAGGTATTC
>CAJLWS010000030.1 GCA_905210385.1 uncultured Eubacteriales bacterium
GTCACGGTCTTTGCAGTCAGCAATCTGAGTTTTGTCTCCAATGGCGAGGCGACGATGAGCGTTTTCTACATCCGCACGCTGGTGGACTTTGCAGGCGTGCTGATTTTGAGCGTCCAGCATGAGCAGCTGCGGGAGAACGCCCTGCACAGCGAGCTGACCGCCATGGACAATGTCCTGCGTCGCCAGTACGAGCAGTACAAACAGAGCAAAGAAAACATCCGCCTTATCAACCGGCGCTACCACGAACTGAAAATGCAGATTGCGGCCATCCGGGCGGAGCGGGACCACGCCAAGCAGGATGTGGCGCTGGCGGCGGCCCACCCCAAGGCCCAGGAGGGCTTCTGCGGCATGGAGGTGGATGGCAGGCACTACACCGAAAAAGAGGGCGCCGGCAAGGCTATCATTGATGTTTGCACCCGTATGACAGGTTCCGACGCTGTTCTTTTGGGGCAGTACCGGGGCTTTTCCATGGTGCTGGCCTATGATGGCCGAAGCAATGAGTATAGGATCACACTCAAAGGCACTCTTTCCCATACGGTGACGCTGGGGGCGGATGTGTTCGGCAATATCACCCGCCTGGACAACGCTCTGGAAAACCTTGCAGGCAGCCTGCAGGCCGAGCAGAACAGCCTGGAGGAAACCAAGGCCCAGCTTGAAAACGCCCGCACGGAATTGGCTACACCTTTTGCCCGCGAGGAGGAGCTGGCGGAGAAAACAGCCCGTTTGAAAGAGCTGAATATTCTGCTCAACATGGATGAGAAGGACAAAACATTGATGGACGATACCCCAGACGAGGGCGAGGATGTGCCTGCCCGGAGGGTTGCGGAGCTGGCACGGTAAAGGAGGATACGATGACCAACGAAGAATTAAATACCAGGCTCTATGAGAAAATGTTTGCGGAACAGGAGCAGTTCCGGGATTGGCTGCTCTCCCAACCGCCGGCTGAGATTTTGAACCATGCCTATGAGTACACGGTGCGGGAGGACATCCTGATGTCTCTTGAATACCACGATCTGGAGGATAGTCAGGCCAGGGCGCTGCTGAAATCTGACAAGCCCTTGAAGCAGATTTTTGAGAGGTGGGAGAACCAGGAAACCTCTTATATGGATACGGTATGGGATACTGTCCAGGAACAGGCCAGGGCCGCCGAAGCCAAACAGAAAGCCAAAGCGCAGAAAGAAAGGTGATTGCACATTTGCCATTGCGCTGCGGGGCAGGTATAGTATAATAAAAATCGTGATAAGGGGTGATGATAGATGGACGATGATAGATGGACGATAGCTACTGCCTGCTCCCGGAGCGCATTTCCGAGCAGTTTTCTGAAATCGACAGCGACATCGTGATGGATTTGGCGGCTGCCAGCCCGGAATATACCGAGTTGAAGGCCCAGATGGAGGAACTGAAACGCCAAAATCTTGTGATTGGCGCTCTGCTGGAGGGCAAGGGAGAACTTTCTTTTACCGCTGAGGAGCATGAAGCCTTGAAAGAATTTATCCGGCTGTATATGCGGGCCGATAATATGGAACGGGAACACATCTACTTCCGGGGCCATGCAGACGGATTTGCCTATCTGAAGAAAATCGGCGCTTTCAAAACTGAATAGTTTTTTGGGCGGCATGGAAAAATCCATGCCGCTTTTACATATCCAAATTCATTCGCACCCCCAAAAAGGTCTTGAACAAAACAAGTTTTTACGGATTAGGAGTAAAAACTATTGAAATTCTTGGAGTTTTTGGATATGGCTTAAAGCTGCCGCCCAAAACTGCACATTCCCCATTCATATCTGCATATAAATCGCAAAAGTATATGCAGAAAGTCGATTGGAGCAATCCAGTCGGCTTTTTCCATATCTGAAAAGAGTACAGCCCCTTTTACATAGTCAGCTACCCCACATGGGGCGGCTAATCTATGGCTATGTGAAGGGGGCTGTATTTTTTTATGCCTTTTTACGATTCAGAAGCCATCGAACGGGCAAGGCAGGTGGACCTGCTCACCTATCTGCGAACCTGCGAACCCCAGGAGTTGGTCCATGTGTCCGGCAACGTGTACTGCACCAGGACCCATGACAGCCTGCGGATCTCCAACGGGAAATGGTGCTGGTTCTCCCGGGGGATCGGGGGGTACAGCGCCCTGGACTATCTCATCAAGGTCAACGGCTATTCCTTTTTGGAGGCCATGGAAACTATCTCCGGAAGGGCTGCCATCCCGCCGCCTTCCTTTGTGCCAGCGCCGAAGGAGGAAAAGCCCAAGCACCTGCTTCTGCCCCAGGCCGCCCCGGATAATCGGGCGATGATGGCCTATCTCAAAGGCCGGGGCATTGACCAGGAGATTTTGGACTACTGCGTTCAGACCGGGCGGATTTATGAGAGCCGGAACAAGGGCCACAGCAACGTGGTTTTTGTGGGCTTCGACAAGGATGGCAAGGCGCGGTTCGGCTGCCTGCGGGGAATCAGTGAAGCCCGGTTCCACGGGGATTTAAGCGGCAGTGATAAGCACTTTTCCTTCGCCCTGCCCGCTTGCGTGGAAAATCCGGCAGTCCATCTGTGCGAGTGCGCCATTGATGTGATGTCCTATGCCACTCTCTGCAAGCTGGACGGGATCGACTGGCGGCGGCACAATCTGCTGTCCCTGGCCGGGGTGTACCAGCCGAAGAAAAAGATGGAGGAAAGCAAGCTGCCGGTGGCCCTCACCCGATTTTTGGATGACCACCCCCATGTGAAAACCGTCTATCTCCATTTGGACAATGACACGGCTGGCCGGCTGGCGGCCAAGGCAATCATGGCTGTCATGCCGGAGGGCTACCGGGTGGAGAACAAACCGCCGCCCCGTGGAAAGGATGTGAATGATTTTCTGTGCCACCGGCTGGGGATTCCCATTCGGGGCAGCCACAGCAAAGAGCCGGAGCGGTGAGTTGCCAGTTTTGCAGCTTCGACAGATTCTCCCTCTTGCAAATTGTTATCATATATGTTAACATTAAAGCAGTGAGGTGAGAGTATGGATGAACTGCGCAAACGGCAGAAAATCATATCCCAGCTTGTGGAGGCCCGTCTGGAGCAGGGCATTTCCCAGGCAGAACTGGCAAGGCGGCTGGGAATCCAGCGTTCCGGCATTAACCGCCTGGAAAGTGGGACACAGAACCCCACGCTTGATATGATCTTAAAAATCGCCTCGGCGCTGGGGAAGGATGTTTCACTGGAACTGAACGACAAGGAGGAGCCTATGAGTCATGTTTACAGTCTCCGCATTTATGATACGGAGCTAATGCGCTTTTCTATGGAAAAGCAGGGCTTGTCCGGCCTTGTGGCTGAAATCTTATACACCAACGAGGAGCAGGCCCATTTGCTGCCTTTGGATATGGAGCGCACCGGCGAGGGCGTCATCCATTGGCTGGAGCGGCGGGTTATCCCTAAAAACCGCGCCTTTGTGGACGAGATTCTGAAAACCCTTGGCCTCAGCCATAACGATACGAAGGGAATCATCGACGTGTGCAAGGGGCTGTCGCTGAACGACAGCTATTGGGTGGTGCCGGAAGGATTTGAGGGGAAATTCTCCCAATACAATCTTTACGAAAACCGCTTTTCCGAGATACTGGCGCTGGTGGCCTATACCGGCGCAGGCGGGAGCCGGCAGGCGTTTACCACATCCCCGGAGCTGACCACAGGCGGTATGCTGCCCAAGGCGTGGCGCTATGTGGAGCACGATGGGATTTATCTCTATAAGGGCGGCACGACCGGCGCGTCCAATACGGGCCGGGAACCGTACTGCGAGTATTATGCTTCGCAGATTGCGGAAACCATGCGTCTGAACGCCGTGCATTATGACCTGGAGAACTGGAAAGGTATTACCGCCTCTAAGTGTGCCCTGTTTACCAACATCGACACGGCCTATATCCCCATCGGGCGGATTGTCCGAACCGGGGGCATTGCCGCCTGCCTTGCCTACTATGACAAGCTGGGGCCGGAATTTTCCGAGCAAATCCGCAGTATGCTGGTGTTTGACGCCCTGATCTACAACGAGGACCGCCACTTTGGAAACTTCGGCGTCCTGCGTGATAACCACAGCGGCAGCATCATCGCGCCCGCCCCCATTTTTGACAACGGGCTGTCCCTGTTCTGCTATGCCGGCAAGGAAGATTATGCAAATCTGGACGAGTATGCAAAAAACCGTTCTAATCCCTACAACATCTCCTATGAGGAAGTGTGTGCGGAGGTCATGGGGCCAAAGCAGAAAGAGCAGCTCCGCCGCATGATCGGGTTCCAGTTCAAGCGCCACGAAAGCCTGGGCCTGCCGGAAGAACATTTGCAGGCCATTGAGAAGCATTTGGAGGGCCGGGTGCGTAAGCTGCTGGCAATCCCCACCCGTCATCTGAAACAGGAGAAGGCGCGGTAAAAACGAATATCTTTTTTGGAGAGCGTTCTGAAAATGGACGCTCTTTTTTGCTGCCCATTTTTAGAGAGGAGCGTGAGCGATGAACCATTATGATGTTACCATCCGGGAAACGCTGGAGGTGAAAATGAAGGTGGCGGCAAACAGCCGGGAGGAGGCCGAGCAGTTTGCCAGGGACCAATGGAAACGCGGCGAGGTCGTTCTGGACGCCAGCCATTTTACCGGCGTGGAGTTCCATGCCAAGCGGTATTCCCGTGACCGGGGCGAGCGATGAGTTCTTTTTTCGACTGTCCCGGATTCCCCGCAGGGGAATGGAATGTAGCTGTACCAGCAAGCATCGCCTTTGTGATACCACAAAGGCCGCTTGTTAGGGGGAACGCCCCCTAATACCCCTTTTATTCAGAATGGAGGTTTTCATGGAAGGATTGTTTTTCGCCATTGGATTTCTGCTGGGCGGTGTGCTCGGCGTACTGATTATGTGCCTGCTTCAAATCAACCGTATCAGCAGGAAGGAGGACTCGGAAGAATGAGAAAACGCAACGTACACGTCCAGTTTTGGCTGGACAAAAAAGAGGCGGAAGCCTTGAACAAAAAAGTGAAGCGCAGCGGCCTTTCCCGCGAGGCATACCTGCGCCATCTGGTGAACGGCCTGGTTCCCCAGGACGCGCCACCGCCGGACTACTTTGACTTCATGCGGGAGCTGCACCGGATTGGCGGCAACCTCAATCAGATCGCCCAGAAAGCTCATGTGCTGGGGGTCATAGATGAGCGCCGCTACGATGAGGAAATGCGCAAGCTCGACCAGCTCGTCCGGGACATCACCAAAGCGGTGATCCTGCCCCGTGCTATGGTGTGACGTGGCCACTACGTCTATCTGGCGGGTGAACGGCTGGCTGGGCAAGGTCCTCATCTATATCGAAAACCCAGACAAGACCGAAAACCCAGATTTCTTTGAAAAGCAGGACATGGATGGCAAGGAGGCTCAGGGCCTTGCGGATGTGATCGAGTATGCCGTTCAGCAGAGCAAAACCAGCAAGGCGGTGGAGAGCGAAGGCGAAACGGTCCTGCGGCAGTTTGTTTCCGGGGTGAATTGCAGCCCCTCTACTGCCCGCGATGAGATGATGGCTGTGAAAAAGCGGTTTGGAAAGGAGGACGGAACGGTTGCTTACCACGGCTATCAGAGCTTTGCCCCCGGCGAGGCCACGCCGGAGCTGGCCCATGAGATCGGCCTTGCCTTGGCGAAAAAGCTGTGGGGCGAAAAATACCAGGTGCTGGTTGCCACCCATTTGGACAGGGAGAGCCATTTGCACAACCACTTTGTGGTGAACACGGTTTCGTTCATCGACGGGATCAAATATCACCGCACGGAACAGGATTATTTCGATATGCAGCGGGAATCCGACCGGCTGTGCCGGGAGTACGGGCTTTCCGTCATTGAAAACCCCCAGCGTGGGAAGTCCAAGCAGTATGGGGAATGGCGGGCTGAACAGGAGGGGCGCCCCACCTATCTCTCCCTCATCAAAGCCGATGTAGATACTGCCATCCGCCAGTCTATGACGGAGCGGCAGTTTTTTTATCACCTGCGGCAGATGGGATACGACATCAAGGTGGGCAAGGACATTACGGTTCGTCCGCTGAATTATCCACGGGGACGCAAGCTCATGCGTAACTTTGGCGAGGACTATTCCCTGGAGAACATCCGCAAAAGGATTTTGGAGCAGCGCCGCCCCCAGCGGGAGTACAGGACACAGCCGCTGCGGTGCAGGCTCCGCGGGGATTGGAAGCAGGCCAAAAAGGTGACAGGGTTCCGCGCCCTCTACTTCCACTAGCCGCCCACGCGCTGCGCCTGGGGGCATTGGTTCCCGATCAGCAGGGCGTTGCGGGCGGAGTGGAAGGGGAACCGGCTCTGCACATCCAGATAGGCTTCCATGCTGGCTGTGCCCTGGGAGAACTCTCCGAAAATCCGGTCCAGGGTGGCATAGGCTTCTTTTCGCTGCTTTTCCTCCTTCACCTGCCACCATTGGCGCTTGGGGCGCTCTTTCCGGCTTTCCTGCTTTTTAGGAGCAGGCTCTGTCCTGGGTTGCTGTTCAAACAGATCGTCAAAGTGATTCATTACCTTTTACCTCTCTATCGATTTGGGTTTCTTTTTGGGTTTGGGCGGCTGGTGCCGGGTGGTTTTCTGGGCAGCCTTCTTCTGGGGCGCAGCCGGCTCCTCGGCCCTGGCCGTTTCCGCCTCCTGTTTCCTTCTGGCCTGGATGTCCCGCAGCTCCTGACGGACCGACGGTTTCTCAGTCCCATCAGAAGTACCCCTTGCGGACTTGCTGCTGTTCTCGGAGATAGGCGCGGACGGATGGGATTTTTCCGCCGCCGGGGTAAAAGAATCGGTTTTCTCCGCTGCCGGGTGTTCCGGCTGGGCCCTTTCCTTTTGGACAGGCTTCTCCATCAGTTCATCCACAAGCCGGTCATCCTCGCTCTTTTCCGGGGCGGCCTTCTCCGGGGCTGCCGGTTCCTCGCCACGCTGTTCACGGGATTTCTCGATGTCCTCCTTGATGGACGCCGTATCCACCACCGTGAGTTTGAATTTCTCCACGATCCGGTTGGCTCTGGCGGCGTCATCCTCGAACACCAGAATGTCGATGGTGTCGTCGCCTTTCTTCACCGGAATGGGCGCGTAGAGGATTCCGTAGCCCTTGGCCTGTCTGGCGAACTCCGGGCAATCCTCTTTTTTGATGGTGTAGACCTTCATGGGGCGCTTCTCCCGCAGCATGGTTTCAATGCGGGCTTTGCCCTTGGTCTTTTTCTGGTCTTTCAGAACCGTGTAAAGGGCGGCGGCCAGATTTTTAGCAGCAGAACCGGTGATTTTGAGGGCAAATTCAGCGCCCTCCAGGCTCATCCGCACCACTTGTTCCGCCGCGTCGCCTGAGTTATACATCAAAAATCATCTCCTTTCTGGGGGAGCCTTCTGTTCTGGTTCCTGGCGGGCTTTTTCCTCCTTGCCGGACATTTCTTCGCGGGCGGAGCGAATCTTCTCCTTGATGGAAGTGGAGCGCAGGGCAATGTCCTCGCACAGCTTCACCTCCCGGCGCAGCTCCTTCAGCCGCGCAGAAAGTGCGGAAATCTCCGCCCGGATCGTTTCCTGCCGGGCCGGGTCGGACAGCACCGCCTTGGTGCGCAGTTGCCGGTACAGGCTTTTGCGCTGTTCCGTCAGCTCCCCGATCTCTGTTTCCACCGCTGTCCGATGGCTGGTGAGCTGCTCCAGGGTGTCGATGCGGTGGCGGGAGAGAAGGCGGGCTTCATCGGTCAGCTCCTGCGCCCGGATCAGGTCCTCCCGCAGCGCATGGGGCACACGCCTGGGCGGCTGGTTCTGCTTTTGCGGAAATACCCCCAGCAGATAGCAGTACAAGGAGTGGCATTCCCATGGGATCGAAATTCTGGAGGACGAGAAGCGCCTGCCCATCATTATCCTGGAACCGGGCAAGGCATACCGCCGCGAGGATGGCAGCGTGGGCCAGAACTTTTACGCAAAAGAGGTCTATGACATTTCCCAGACCACGGCGCGGGATCAGGTTCAGCCCCAGGTGAGCTACGATGAGCGCCTGCTCATAAAGGGCCTGATCGCCAGTTCCCCGGTCCCCATCCGGGCTGTGGAGGAACTGCCCCAGGGCCGTGGGGCCATGTTTTCGGCAGAGAAGAACGCCATCCTGGTGAAAAAGGGCATGGACGCCCCGGACATCTTCCGGTGTGTCTCCCTGGAGATCGCCAACGTGCAGCTTGCCCAAAGCATGGACAGCTATTCCAGAGAGACAGACGGGTATAAAGCCTATGCGGTCAGCTATATGCTCTGCAGGCGGTATGGCGTGGATGCCCAGGAATATGAGATTTCCAAGCTGGACGGCGTGTTCCAGGGGCAGGTCCCCAGAGAGGACATTCCCGCCGCCCTCACCGATATGCGGGATGCGTTCAAATCCCTGAATGGCCGCATGGCCAGGGCCATGGGCCTCACCCGTGACAGCAAGCAGAAGGAACCGGAACGGTAAAGGAGGTTTTGAAAAATGGAACGACAGGACAAGGTTGTCCTCACCCTGGACAGCTATGAGCATGGAATTATGATCCGCGCCCTCAATGAGCTGCGCAACGATATGCTGGAGGAACAGCGCGACCCCGGCCCGGTGGAGGATGTGCTGCTGAAAACCATTGACGCCCCCGCGCAAAAAGACAAGAAAGTGAAGCGCCGGGATGAAGCCAGATAACAAGGCGGGCGGCCCCTGGCTTTACGCCCTGGGGCTGGTCCCGGTCATCTGGTTTGCCCTGCTGATTGCGCCTGCTGTTTCCGGGGGACTTTCGGAAATCGTCAGCGCCCTGCCTGCGGCAATGAACCATCCATTCCAAATCGTGTGGTGCGAGGACAGTGTAAAAACTGTCCTCCTTTTTATTGCCGCCTATGGGCTGGGGATCGGGATTTATCTCTCATCCCGGCGCAATTACAGACGAGGCGAAGAACACGGTTCCGCCAAATGGGGCGATCCGCGGGCCGTGAATAAGAAGTACCGGGCGAAAGACCCGTTTCAAAACCGCATTTTCACCCAGCACGTCCGCATGGGGCTGGACGGCCGGAAACACCGCCGCAATCTGAACACCCTGGTGGTGGGCGGCAGCGGCGCGGGCAAAAGCCGGTTTTATGCCAAAGTCAACCTGTGCCAAGCCAACACGTCCTATTTCATTCTGGACTGCAAAGGAGAACTGCTGCGGGACTGCGGCGGCCTGCTGGAAAAACGAGGGTACGAAATCCGGGTGGTAGATCTTCTGAACATGGAGAAAAGCCATTGCTACAATCCCTTTTCCTATCTGAAATCGGACAACGACGTGCAGAAGATGGTGACGAACCTGTTCAAGGCTACCACCCCGAAGGGAAGCCAATCAAACGACCCCTTCTGGGACACGGCAGCTTCCATGCTTCTGATGGCGCTGGTGTTTTACCTGTGGTACGAAGCGCCGGAGGATGAAAAAAACTTCCCCATGGTCATGGAAATGCTGCGGGCCGGCGAGGTGCGGGAGGATGATGATTCCTACCAATCCCCTCTGGACGAGTTGTTTGATCGGCTGGAAATGCGCTCCCCGGACCACATCGCCGTGAAGTATTACAAGGACTATCGTTCCGGTTCGGCCAAGACGCTGAAATCCATCCAGATCACTCTGGCGTCCAGGCTGGAGAAGTTCAACCTCTCCTCGGTGGCGGCCCTCACGGCAACGGATGAGCTGGACTTGTCCAGCATGGGAGAAAAGAAGGTGGCGCTCTTTGCCCTTATCCCGGACAACGACGCCAGCTTCAACTTCCTGGTAAGCCTGCTGTATGCCAGCACCTTCCAGGAGCTGTTCTATTCGGCTGACCGGGTACACGGCGGGAGCCTGCCCACACCGGTGCATTTTTTGATGGACGAGTTCGCCAACGTGAGCCTGCCGGATGATTTCGACAAGCTGCTGGCAACCATGCGTTCCCGCAATATCTCGGTGTCCATCATCATCCAGAACATCGCCCAGCTCAAGGCGCTGTTTGAAAAGCAATGGGAATCCATCATCGGCAACTGCGATGAATTTCTGTACCTGGGCGGTAACGAAACCAGCACCCACAAGCTGATCTCTGAGAACTACCTGGGGAAAAGCACCCTCTGGCTGGACACCTACGGCAAGAGCACCGGGCATTCCGGCAGCTACTCCACCAACAACCAGATCACGGGCCGGGAGCTGATGACGCCCGATGAGGTCCGTATGCTGGACAATAACCTGGCCCTGCTCTTTATCCGTGGCGAAGCGCCGCTGATGGATGAAAAGTATGACCTTTTGAAACATCCCAACATCAAGTACACCACCGATGGCGGCGCGCCTGTCTATTCCCACGGCGGCACTGAAAACGCCGTGGCGGATATGACCATTGGCCGCCTCACCCCCGGCGACCTTGCCAATATCCAGGAGCCGGAAACCCTTTACGAACTTCTGTCCGATGAGGACATGGAGAATATCTTTCAATTTAAGGAGGACACCAAAAATGAAACTGTTTCATAAGGAAAGCAAGCAGAAGAAAGAAACCCGCAGCCTGCCCATGGGAAAAAAGAGCCGGAGCGCCTTTGCTGTTTATGCAGCCCTGGTGCTCATGCTGTGCTGCTGCACCACTACGGCCTTTGCCGCCAGCGACCCGTTGACGGTTATCAACAACCTCAGCGATTTCATTTTCGGCCTGATCCGGGCCATTGGTATGATCCTGCTGGGCTTTGGCGTGGTACAGATCGGCCTTTCCCTGAAAAGCC
>CAJLWS010000031.1 GCA_905210385.1 uncultured Eubacteriales bacterium
AGGGTGGTGGCGCCGATGCAGTGCAGCTCTCCCCGGGCCAGCATGGGCTTCAAGAGGTTGCCCGCGTCCATGGCCCCCTCGGTCTTGCCGGCCCCCACGATGGTGTGCAGCTCATCGATGAACAGGATGATCCTGCCCTCGGACTTCTTCACCTCGTTCAGGACGGCCTTCAGCCGCTCCTCAAACTCGCCCCGGTACTTGGCCCCGGCAATCAGGGCACCCATATCCAGGGCGAAGATGGTCTTGTCCTTCAGCCCCGCGGGCACGTCCCCCTTGACGATCCGCTGGGCCAGCCCCTCGGCGATGGCGGTCTTGCCCACGCCGGGCTCGCCGATGAGCACCGGGTTATTCTTGCTCTTCCGGGACAGGATGCGGATCACGTTGCGGATCTCGTCATCCCGGCCGATCACCGGGTCCAGCTTGTTGGCCCGGGCCCGCTCCACCAGGTCGGTGCCGTACTTCTTCAGCGCCTCATAGGTCTCCTCCGGGTTGTCCGAGGTCACCCGCTGGTTGCCCCGCAGGGCGGCCAGGGACTGCATCACCTTCTCCCGGTCCACGTGGTAGGTGCGGAAGAGCTCCTTCAGGGGGCGCTCCGCCGTATCCAGCAGGGCCAGGAAAATGTGCTCCACCGACACGTACTCATCCTTCATGTTGGCCGCAGTGGAGGCGGCGGCGTTCAGCGCCTTGTCCACCCCGCCGGAGACGTACACCTTGTCCGCCTCCCGGCCGGAGCCAGACACCTTGGGCAGCTTTTCCACCTCATGGCGGGCAGCGGCCCGGAAGGACTCGATGGTCAGCCCCATGTTGGTCAGCAGCTGGGGGATGAAGCCCCCCTCCTGCTCGATGAGGGCGCACAGCAGATGGGGCTGCTCGATCTGCTGGTTGCCGTACTCCACGGCCAGGGCCTGGGCGGCCTGAATGGCCTCCAGGGACTTCTGGGTAAATTGGTTCATGTTCATATGGATCTTCCCTCCTAAATCAGGCCGGGGATGCCCCGGCCCGGAACTGTTGTTTGAGTTTATTATACCCTCCCCGTAGGATTTTTCATGAACTCATTGTAAACAATTAGCACTCTCATGTCAAGAGTGCTAATTTTCTTTCTGCGGAATTTTTCCCGTGACACGGCGGGCAAAACGTAGTATGATAAGGGCCGCAATCTTCTCCGCAAAAACGCCGTTTTTTGCGGGTTTCCCGGAGCGTGAACCCTCCCCATGACAAAAACCAAAGACCTGGGCCGGGCCCCCCTGCTGCCCCTGGTGTTCAGCCTGGCCATTCCCACCATGCTGGCCCAGTTTGTCAGCGTGCTGTACTCCATTGTGGACCGCATCTTCATCGGCAACATCCCGGAGATCGGCTCCATCGCCCTGGCCGGGGCGGGGGTGTGCGGCCCCATCGTCACCCTCATCTCCTCCTTCGCCACCCTGGTGGGGCTGGGCGGCTCCCCCCTGGTGGCCATGAAAATGGGCGCCGGAGACAAAAAGACCGCCCATCAGCTGCTGGCCAACTGCTTCGTGCTGCTGGCCGGCCTGTCCGTGCTGCTCACCGCCCTGTTCCTGTTGTTCCGGGAGCCGCTGCTCATGTGGTTCGGCGCCAGCCAGCAGTCCTTCCCCTACGCCAACACCTACCTCACCATCTACACCGCCGGCTCCTTCTTCGCCATGATGGCCACGGGAATGAACAGCTTTCTCATCTGTCAGGGCTATTCGGGGCTGAGCATGGGGACCGTGGCCCTGGGCGCGGTGCTGAATATCATCCTGGACCCCATCTTCATCTTCGTCTTTGACCTGGGGGTGGCGGGCGCGGCCTGGGCCACCGTGCTGTCCCAGATGGCCTCCTGTGTGTTTGTGCTGGCCATGCTCCGGCGCAGGAGCATCCCCATCCGGCTGGAGCGGGACCAGCTCTCCCCCGCCCTGATGCGCGGCGTACTCAGCTTCGGCCTGACCCCCTTTCTCACCATCTCCCTGGACAGCGTCATTCTCATCCTGCTCAACGCGGTGCTCCAGCGCCAGGGCGGGGCGCTGGGAGACATGCTGGTGAGCTGCAACACCATTGTGCAAAGCTACATGCTCCTCATCACCATGCCCATGGGGGGCATCACCGGAGGCTGCCAGCCCATCGCCAGCTATAACTACGGCGCCGGCAACACCCTGCGCATCCGCAGGGGCATCCGGTATGTGGCCCTGCTGTGCCTGGCCTTCACCGGGGTGATGACCCTGTGTACCTTCACCCTGTCCCCCCTCTTTGTCCGGCTGTTCACCCAGGACGGGGAGCTGGCGGCCCTGGCGGTGCGGTACATCCGGCGCTTCTGCCTGTGCGCCATCCCCCTGGCCCTGCAGTATACCGCGGTGGACATGTCCACCGCCCTGGGCCGCATCCGCCTGGCCCTGTTCTGCTCGGTGAACCGGAAGGCCTGGTTCACCGTGCTCATCTTTGTCCTCCCCGCGGCGCTGGGGGCGGCGGACGCCGCCTTCTGGGCGGAGCCCATTGTGGATCTGGGCTGCGCCATCCTCACCAGCCTGCTGGTCTATACCACCTTGCCGGGATTTCTCCGCCATCGGGAGGTACACGCCGGGGGCCCCCAGCATCCCGCCTGAGCCGCCGCCCGCCAACAAAGCAAGCCCCAGGACCGCTCACGGCCCTGGGGCTTGCTCCTATTCTCTCCAGGCTACCAGATAGCCCTCAAACTGCCGGGTCTGCCAGCCATCGCCGGAAAAGGCCGCCCCCTGCTCCACCGGGACCAGGTAGGCGCACCCCTCCTCCAGGGCGCCGTAGTCAATCCCGAAGACATATCGCCCAAACCCCTCCACCTCCAGAAATGCGGCGGGGTAGTTTCCGTACTCCACCGTCTCCCGGTACACCCTATGGGGCGTCTGGTCATAGAAGAGGATCTGCGAGTAGTAGACGCTGCCGTCCACATAAACCCGTGCAAACTCCTGTTCCCGGAGGAAGGCCACCGCCTCCCCCACGCCCTGGCGGAAGGCCACACCGATCTTTTCCTGATAAGAAGTAAAATAAATACCGGCGAAGGCCAGGAAACAGCAGGTATAGGCTGCCGCTGTCAAGGGCGGCAGCCAACCCATCCGCCGGGCCCGGCGGCACAGCTCCACCATCCCATCCAATCCGGCGGTGATGAAGATCAGGGTGCACAGGTGCAGGCTGTTAGCCTTGGTGATGTTCAGGTTGGCCACCAGAAGGCTGACGACCACCCCGCAGCCGGCCCACACCAGCACCAGAACCTGCCAGCTGTAGGTCCGGGCCCGCAGGGACTTCACTGCCCCCCGGACCAGCCTCGCCGCCCCCAGCAGCTGGAAGGGCAGGCTGAGGGGATAGAACAGGCCGAAGCCGTCCACCCCATTCCAGATCAGCCCGTCCCGCTGGAGGAAGACCACCTCCGCCAGCTCCTGCCAGGCCGCCGGGGAGAGTAGGTTGGCCAGCGACATCTCCCCGTCCCGCATGGCCGCCAGCTCAGGCACGGAGAGCCAGGGGGTCACGATCTCCCCGATCACCCCTAAGTTGACCAGCACGAACAGGATCAGGGGCAGGGCCAGCACGAACAGGATGCCCACCGCCCCCAGGAGATACCCCATCCGGAACCGCCGCCCACAGGCCAGCAGGTAGATCCCGCAGGTACATAGGGTAAGGGGGACCACCACCCAGTTGATGGCATAGGCGTACAGGGACAGGCCGTAGGCCGCGGCGCTGGCCAGCAGGAACCGGCCGTCTTCCAGTCCCCGCACCAGAAAGTAGAATCCAAACAGCAGAAAGGCAGGGGCCAGGTTGGACTCCAGCCCCCACCGGCTGAGCAGGATATGCCACGGGGAGATGGCCAGCAGTCCCAGCCCGATCAGCGCCGCGCGGCGGGAGATCATGCGTCTGAGAAGGTCATAGAGCACAGGCAGGGACAGGCAGGCGCAGAGCAGCTGGGGCAGGCGCAGGGCTGTTTCCGTGCAGCCCAGCAGCGCCAGGAAGGGGATAGCCAGGTAGCTCTCCAGGACGTTCATCCCACTGCCCCAGGACACAAAGTAGCAGGGCCAGGGATAGCCCCAGGAGTCCACCCCGTAGGTGAGCAGGGACCAGGTCTCATAGCCCGCGAAAGCCTCGTCCTGGTTGAACCCGGCTGGGGCAGAGCCAAAGGCAGCCATCCGCACCAGGATCCCAATGGCGATCAGGCACAGGGGCACACACACCCGTACCCAGCGTTTGGACGCCAGTCCACCCCGTGTGTCCAGCTCACCCATTTCCAGCGGCTTGCTTTTCTCGCTGCCGCGCAACCAGGTCGGCCAGGGTGGTGCGGTCCACCACTTCGGACACCGCCCGGTGGATCTGCTGCCACAGCTCTACAGTGACGCATTGGCCGGAGCGTTCACAGAACTGGGCATCTGTGGCGCACTCCACCGGGGCCAGATCTCCCTCCAGGGGGCGCAGGATCTCCCCTACGGTATACTCCTCCGGACGGCGGGTGAGCAGGTATCCGCCCCCCGCACCCCGCACCGAACGCACCAGCCCCGCTCGGGACAGAGGGGTAACGATCTGCTCCAGGTATTTATCGCTCAGTTGCTGCCGCTGGGCCACATCCTTTAGGGAGATGGGCTGCCCCTGGCCGGACAGGGCCAGGTCCACCATTAGTCGCAGGGCGTACCGCCCTTTCGTAGAAATTTTCATGCCAACCACCTCGATTCTTTAATACCTAAAATACCACGATATTTGTATGATTTCAAGGGGCGGATTTTCCCTTTGGTGGGATTTGCGCTGCGACCGGAAATATGATATACTGAGAATACTCCTATGCCAATCCGGTTAGAGAGAAGGACAAGTACTATGGAAATCAACGGCGAAGTCGTATCCGACATTTATTATTATCAGGACATGGATCTGTCCGAGGCCACCCGGAAGGCCCTGGACAGAAAGGGTTATACCCAGGCCACTGCAATCCAGGGTGGGGCCATCCCCTACTTCATGCAGTGGCGGGACGTGGTGGCCAAGGCCCCCACCGGCACGGGCAAAACCTATGCCTTCGGCATCCCTATGGTAGAGCATGTGGATCCGGACTCCGACCAAGTGCAGGGTCTCATCCTGGCCCCCACCCGGGAGCTGGCCATCCAGATCCGGGACGAGCTGCGGGACCTGTGCGCCTTCCGGGAGGGAGTGCGGGTGGTGTGCCTGTATGGCGGCCAGCCCATCGACAAGCAGATCACCCAGCTGAAAAACCGCCCTCAGATCGTGGTGGCTACCCCGGGGCGGCTCATGGACCACATGAAGCGGCGCACCGTCAAGCTGGACAGCGTGCAGACCGTGGTGCTGGATGAGGCGGACCGGATGCTGGACATGGGCTTCATCCAGGACGTGACCCGCATCCTGGACAAGATCCCCCACCGGAAGAACCTGGGCCTGTTCTCCGCCACCATCAGCCGGGAGGTGATGGACATCTCCTGGGTGTACCAGCGGGACCCGGTGGAGATCACCGTGCGCCCGGTGGAGGAGAACCGCCCGGACATCCAGCAGTACGCCATTGAGCTGTCCGGCCGGGAGCAGAAGCTGGACACCATGGTGGCCCTGTTAAACGCCGGGGGCTATGAGCGGGCCATCGCCTTCTGCAACACCAAGAACATGACTGACCGGCTTTCCGGTCTTTTGCAGATGCGGGGCATCTCGTGCCAGGCCATCCACGGGGACATCCCCCAGCGCCTTCGGGAGCAGACCCTGAAGAAGTTCAAGGACGGCAAGATCCGGGTGCTGGTGGCCACCGATGTGGCCGCCCGGGGACTGGACATCGACGACGTGGACGTGGTGTTCAACTACGACGTGCCCGACGAGCAGGAGTACTACATTCACCGCATCGGCCGCACCGGCCGGGCCAAGAAGCACGGCGTGGCCTACACCCTCATGGCCACCGTCACCGAGGCGGTGAAGATGCGGGACATCGCCCGGAATACCCGCACCCAGATCCAGCTCTTGAAGTACGACAAGGATGGGTGCCTGATGCTGGTGGACAACCCGTCCTGACCGACACCGGGTCCCGTCCCGGCAGACGAGATTTCAAGGTCGTCGGGTCCCGCCCCGACAGGCGGGGTACTTTCTCTTGCACCAGAGAAAGTACCCAAAGAGCGTGCATAGGGGGCGACCCCCCTATGTCCCCCCTGTTCAGCCGAAGTGCCAGCACGGCGTTCCGGCGTCCTGGACATAACGGTGCGCCGGTGCCTTTGACGGGCTATGCCCTTCTTCCAGCCTGCTTTCGACAGACTTGCACACCCCATTGGATGCCTGGTCAGGCGGTGGGCAGGGCATGGCCGGCCGGTTCGACCGGTAGAAGGAAGCGCCCCGGGACATTGCCAGGGCAGGCACTCCATGGGGGTGTATGACCTGACAGATACAGCCCCACACCAGGGCATAGCCCGCCGGGGGAAGCAAACAGCCGTCGATATTTGCCGCCGGAAGTAGATCGCTGCACTTTAACTGACACCCCTGTAGCCCTTAATTGGGATTCTTAAGGGGGGAACCCATAAGGGCGCGGCCTTCGCCCGCGGGTTCCCCCCTTAAGCGCGTCTTTGGTGACTTTCTGCGCGGGCAGAAAGTCACTCATCTGCCGGGACGAAACCCGGTAAAAACCGCCCCGCCGGGGCTTGAGATAGGAGGAAGCAACCAATGAATCTTCGTGTTTTGGCCATAGGCGACGTGGTGGGGGAGTCCGGCCTGGACTTTCTCTGCCGCCATCTGCCCGCCCTGCGCAGGCTCCACGGGGTCCACTTCACCGTGGTCAACGGGGAGAACGCCGCCTGCAATGGCCTGCTCCCGGAGCAGGCCGACGCCATCTTTTCCGCCGGAGCCGACGTGATCACCATGGGCAACCACACCTGGGACAAGCGGCAGATTGTGCCCTATATGGACGAGTGCCCCTACCTGCTCCGCCCGGCCAACTACACCAAACGGGCCCCCGGCCGGGGCTGGGGCATTTTCGATGGACCTCAGGGTCTGCGCATTCGGGTGGTCAGCCTCATAGGCCGGTGCGAGATGGACTCCAACTTCGACAACCCCTTTACCAAGATGGACCACATTCTGTCTAGGGATGAGGCGAAGGTCACCCTGGTAGACTTCCACGGAGAGGCCACCAGTGAGAAGGGCGCCATGGCCTGGTATTTGGACGGCCGGGTCCAGGCCCTGTGGGGCACCCACACCCACGTGCCTGCCGCCGACTGTCAGGTGCTCCCCCAGGGACTAGGCTTTATCACCGACCTGGGTATGACGGGGCCTGTTCACTCCGTCATCGGCATCAAACCGGAGCAGGCCATCAACCGTTTCCTGGGCGGTCTGCCCCAACGGTTCCAGCCCGCCCCCGGCCCCTGCCGGATGGACGGGGTGCTCTTCGACATTGACACCGCCTCGGGCCGCTGCACCGGGGTCCACCGGGCCGATATCTCCTGAGGAGGGTTGCGTTTGAAACTGCTTCACGCTGCCGATTTTCATCTGGATTCCCCCTTCCGCCAGCTCTCTGCCCGACAGGCCGCCCAGCGCCGCCAGGAACTGCGGGACATTCCCGCCCGTCTGGCCAGGCTGGCGCGGCAGGAACAGGTGGACCTGGTCCTGCTGCCCGGCGACCTGTTTGACGGGGAGCGGGTCTACCCCGAGACCATCCGGGCCCTGACCAGCGCCCTGGCGGACATTCCCGCCCCCGTCTTCATCTCCCCGGGCAACCATGACTTCTATCACCCTGCCTCTCCCTATAACACCGCTCTCTGGCCGGAGAATGTGCACATCTTTACCTCTCCCGCCCTCGCCGAAGTGCCTCTGCCCAGGCTGAACTGCGTGGTGCATGGCTGTGCCTTCACCGCCCCCCGGCAAGAGGAGGACCCCCTGGCGGGCTTTTCCGCCCCCCAAGACGGGCACCTTCATCTGCTGTGTCTCCATGGGGACGCCCAGGCCGGCTCCGGGGGTGTATACGCCCCCATCGCCCCCCAGTCTCTGGCCGGATCTGGCGTACACTATGCCGCCCTGGGCCACATCCACGCCTACACCGGTCTGCAGTGGACCGAATCGGTGCCCTGGGCCTATCCCGGCTGCCCGGAGGGACGAGGCTTTGATGAATGCGGGGAAAAGGGTGTCCTGGTGCTCAGTCTGGACGGCAACCAGGTTCAGGCGCAATTCCATCCCCTGTGTCTCCGGCAATACCAGGTCCAGCGGGTGGAGCTGTCCGCCTTCCTCCAAACACTGGAGCAGTGCCCCCCGGAGAACTTGGTGCGCTGGATCCTCACTGGGGAGAGCACCGCTCCCCCGGACCTGGTCACCCTGACCGCCCAGGCTCAAGCGCACTGTTTCTACGCCGAAGTGCGTGACGAGACCACTCTGCCTCAGGACCTATGGGCCCGGCGGGAGGAGGACTCCCTGACCGGACTTTTCCTGCGGGAGATGGCCCGGCGACTAGAGGGGGCGGGCGAGGAGGCGCGGCCCGCGCTGCTGCTGGCCGCCCGGTTTGGCCTGGCCGCCCTAGAGGGAGGGGAGGATATCCGTCCATGAAAATCAAGTCTATGACCGCCACTTACGGTCGGCTGGAGGAGGCTACCCTGGTACCTGGCCCCGGTCTCACCGTCATCACGGCTCCCAATGAAGCGGGTAAATCCACCTGGTGCGCCTTCCTCAAGGCCATGCTCTACGGCCTGGATACCCGAGAACGGGACAAGTCCGGCTCTCTGGCGGAAAAGAATCGTTATCAACCCTGGTCTGGGGCTCCCATGGCAGGAACGCTGGAGCTGGAGTGGGGAGGCCGGGACATCACCCTGCGCCGCTATTCCACCAAGTCCGGACCCTTCCAGGGCTTTGAGGCGGTGTACACTGCCTCCGGCGACCCGGTGCCCGGCCTCACCGCCGCCAACGCCGGACACACCCTGCTGGGCGTGAGCCGGGAGGTCTTCGTCCGTTCCGCCTTTTTGGCCCAAGATGCTGCCACAGTTACCTCGGCCCCCGAGCTGGAGCGGCGCGTCGCCTCCCTGGCCACCGCCGGGCAAGAGGACGCCTCCTTCTCCGCTACCCAGCGGGTTTTGCGGGACTGGCGCAACCGCCGCCAGGCCAATCGGACCACCGGCCTCATTCCCCAGCTGGAGCGGGAACTTGCCCAGGTTCAGGCCCGCTTAGAGGAGATGGAGCAGGCCCGCACCCTCCGGAGCCATGCCCGGCAGGCTCTGGAACGGCTGGAGCGGGAGGACCGGGCCCTGGAGGAGGAAGCGGAGGTCCACCGCCGCCTGGCCCGGCGAGACTTGAACCGCCGATACACTCAGGCCCTGGCCGACCTGAGCCAAGCGGAGAAGGAGCGGGCCTCCCTACCCGACCCCGACCCGGCTTTTGCCGGTCTCACCCCCCAACAGGCCCGGGAGCGGGCCCGGCAGGAACAGGAGCAGTACCAGGCGGCGGTGGACAACCGCAGCCAAATCCAAACCCAGCGGGAGGCCGCCCGGGAGAGCGGCCGCAGGGAGGCCCGCGTCGCCGTCATTTTGGCCGTCATTCTGGCGGCAGTCGGCATCACAGTCGCTGTACTGGACGGTCTGGGTCTGGTATCTCAGATCCCTTCCGTGGTTTATTCCTTTTTCCTCTCCGGCACTGTCCTCGCCCTCCTGTGGCGCCGCCGCGCAGGAAAGGCCGCCCGGCGCAGGCTGGAGGCTTTGCTGCTTCCCGACCTGCCCCAGCCGGAGGACTGGATCGGCAGGGCCCAAGCCTACACCGACTGGCTAGCCCGGCAGGAACGGCTGGAGGACGAGGTGCGCCACTGCCAAGAGCGGGTGGATGATCTGCGGGCCCAGGGGGGACAGGAGGCAGACACCCTGGATTATCTCCATCCCCCCTCCCGCACCTTAGAGGAGACCCAGCGGCTACTGGAACAAACGCGTCGGGATGCCGTTCGGTGGCAGTCCCAGCTGGACCAGGCTACTGGAGCTCTGAATACCGATCCCTTGGAACTGGAGGCCCGGCAGGACGAGCTGCAGCGACAGCTGGAAGCCCGCACCCTGGAGCTGGAAGCCCTGAACTTGGCCCTGGAGGGTCTAGAGGCGGCCAACAATCTCCTTCGGGAACGCTTCTCTCCCGCCCTGAACCAGAGAGCGACAGAGATCTTTTCCACCCTCACCGATGGCAGCTACGACCGGCTCTCCCTCAACCGGGACTTCTCTGCTCTGGCTGGACAGGGGGCCTCTGCTCTGCCCCGCTCCGCCCTGTACCTATCTGCCGGCACCGTCGACCAGCTCTACCTGGCCGTCCGGCTGGCTCTATGCCAGCTCACCCTTCCAGACGCTCCTCTAGTGTTGGACGATGCACTGAACCGCTTTGACGACCAGCGAGCCACCCTGGCCCTGGACTACCTGCTGAGCCTGAGCCGGGAGCGGCAGATTCTCCTCTTCACCTGCCATAGCCGGGAAGCTCGATGGGCCGCCGCCCACCGGGTTCCCGTTTTCCCCCTGAACTAAGAATAGGCCCGGGACAGTGCTTGTCCCGGGCCTATTTGTCCGTTTTATCGGACTTCCTTTTTGCTATTCTGAACCCAGAAAGAAACAAAACGCGCTTTTGAATCTTGGCTACAGAAAGGAAGTGTCTCAACATGTATGAGCTGAAATTCGTATGCGGGCATGTGGAGGTCTACCGGGACGGTCGGTTCTGCTTTTCCGCAGACACCCAGA
>CAJLWS010000032.1 GCA_905210385.1 uncultured Eubacteriales bacterium
GAGGAAGAGGCGAAAAAGGTTAATGACGCCAAGAAAAATGGCGGTCGTGTGATCTGTGTTGGAACTACCAGCTGCCGTACAGTGGAATCTGCCACTGGCGAGGATGGCATCTTAAAGGCCGGAAGCGGTTGGACTGACATTTTCATTTATCCAGGTTACCGTTTTAAGATCCTGGACGGACTGATTACTAACTTCCATCTGCCGGAGTCTACACTGGTGATGCTGGTATCTGCCCTGGCGGGACGGGATCATGTGCTGCACGCTTATGAGGAGGCAATCAAGGAAAGATACAGATTTTTCTCCTTCGGTGATGCCACTCTGATCATTGATAACATTCACGACCATAGATAATAAAAGAAAAAGGGTAAAATAATGGAAGAAATCCGTTTAAATAAGTATTTAAGTGAAATGGGCATCTGCTCCAGAAGAGAGGCAGACCGCCTGATTGAAGCTGGCAAGGTGCTGGTGGATGGTCAGACTGCGCCCATGGGGATGAAGATCACACCGGACCAGAAAGTAGTATGCGATGGAAAAACGGTAGGTATGGTGGAAAATGGACGCCGAAAGAAGCCAAAGCCAGTGCTTCTGATGGTCAATAAACCAAGAGGTATCGTCAGTACGACTTCTGACAAAGACCGGGCTATGAATATCGTGGAACTGGTAAAGTATCCAGAGCGTGTGTATCCGGTGGGAAGACTGGATAAGGATTCCGAAGGTTTGATTTTATTAACGAATCAGGGTGATCTGGTCAATAAGATCATGAAGGCGTCCAATGGTCATGAAAAAGAGTATGTGGTGACTGTGGACAAGCCGGTAACGGCAAAGTTTATCGAAAAAATGTCTGCAGGCGTGTATCTGGATGAATTAGATGTGACCACCAGGGAGTGCGAAGTGAGAGCTACGGGAAAACGGGAATTTACCATTATCCTGACCCAGGGCTTAAACCGCCAGATCCGCCGGATGTGCCGCCAGGCGGGACTGGCGGTGCGGCGCCTGCAGCGTGTGCGGGAGCACACGCTGACGCTGGGAGATCTGCCGGTGGGCCGGTGGCGGTATCTGACGCAGCAGGAGCTGCAAATGCTGGAAGGAAGCGAGAAGCGGTGAGTAAAAACGTGCTGCAGGCCATACGGGGCCGGATGGAGAGCTTTTCCCGGGGACAGAAGCGCATTGCCGATTATATTCTGATGAACTATGACAAGGCGGCGTTTATGACCGCGGGACACCTGGGACGAAAGGCCCAGGTCAGTGAGTCCACGGTGGTGCGGTTTGCGTCCCAGCTGGGGTACGAGGGGTATCCCAACATGCAGAGGGCTTTGCAGGAGCTGGTGCGGGGACGGCTTACCTCCCTCCAGCGCATTCAGGTGTCCCGGGATCAGATGCAGGAGCAGGACGTGCTCACCGGCGTGATGCAGCGGGATATGAACAGCATCCACACCGCCATTGAGCAGCTGGACCGGGCGGCCTTTGACCGGGTGGTGGACCGCCTGCTGACCGCCAGCCACATCTATCTGATGGGGGTGCGGTCGTCGGCATTTCTGGCGGGGTATCTGAACTTTTATCTGCACCTGATGTTCAAGAACGTGACTCTTGTGCAGAACGCTGCCGCAGGAGAAATCTTTGAGCAGCTCAGCCAGATCGGCCCCGGAGATGTGCTGGTGGGCATCAGCTTTCCCCGGTATTCCCAGATGGCTATCCACGCCGTGGAGTACGCCCGGGACCGGGGAGCCGATGTGGTGGCCATTACCGACAGCCAGATGTCGCCCCTTTACCGCATGGCCACGGTGTCGATGCTGGTGCGCAGCGACATGATCTCTTTTGTGGATTCCATGGCTGCGCCCCTGAGCCTGCTGAACGCGCTGATCGTGGCAGTGGGACGGCAGAAGAACGAGGAGGTATCCGGCACGTTCTCCCAGCTGGAGAACGTCTGGTCCAAATATAACATATTCGGGAAAACGGAAGATGAATCATAAGCGTATCGCGGTGATCGGCGGGGGAGCCGCCGGATTGATGGCGGCCATTGCCGCCGCCGAAAGCGGCGGACAGGTGACGCTGCTGGAGCCCAACGAGCGGCTGGGCAAAAAACTGAACATCACCGGCAAGGGCCGGTGCAACGTGACCAACAACTGCTCCCGGGAGGAGCTGCTGCGGAACATCCCCCGGAACGGACGTTTTCTGTACGGGGCCTTTGCCCGGTTCGACAGCCGGGACGCCATGGCGTTTTTTGAGACGCTGGGGGTGCCCCTGAAAACCGAGCGGGGAAACCGGGTCTTTCCCCAGTCGGACTGCGCCTTCGACGTATCCGGGGCTCTGCGCCGCCGGTGTGAGCGGCTGGGGGTGCGATGGGTCCGGGACCGGGCCGTGTCCGTGGAAACGGCGGAGGGCCGGGTCTGCGGCGTTGCTGGAGAAAAGGAAACGTATCCGGCGGAGGCGGTGATTTTGGCCACCGGCGGTGTCAGCTATCCCGGCACCGGCTCTACCGGCGACGGATACCGCATGGCGGCGGCCCTGGGCCACGGGATCGTACCGCCCTGCGGGTCGCTGGTGCCCCTGGTCAGCGATGACGGCGACTGCCGCCGGATGCAGGGACTGGCTCTGAAAAATGTGGAGCTGACGGCTCTGAACGGGAAGAATAAGGTGCAGTTCCGGGATTTCGGGGAGCTGCTGTTCACCCACTTCGGTGTGTCGGGGCCGCTGGTGCTGTCCGCCAGCGCCCATTTGCGGCACTGGGACCGGGAGCAGTACCGCCTGTCCATCGACCTGAAGCCGGCGCTGGACCGGGAGAAGCTGGAGGCCCGCATTCTGCGGGACCTGGGGGAGAATCCCAACCGGGACTTTGAAAAGATCGTGGCCGGGCTGGTGCCCCACAGTATGGTGCCGGTGCTGCTGGATCGGCTGGAGATCCCGGCGGGGCTGAAGGCCAGCTCCGTGACCAGGGCCCAGCGCCGGGCACTGGAGGAGATGCTGAAGGGCTTCACTGTGTCCGTTACCGGGCCGAGACCGGTGGCGGAAGCTATCGTCACCTCCGGCGGCGTGAAGGTGAACCAGGTGCAGCCGTCCACCATGGAATCAAAGCTGACCCCGGGGCTTTATTTTGCCGGGGAAATACTGGATGTTGACGCCTATACCGGCGGCTTCAACCTGCAGATCGCCTGGTCCACCGGGCATCTGGCGGGGACAAGCGCCGCCGGAGCGGAAGGAGAATGAATATGCCTGAACTGTATTCCGTAGCCATAGACGGGCCCTCCGGGGCCGGAAAGAGCACACTGGCCAAGGCCGCAGCAGCGGCCCTGGGGATCTGTTATGTGGACACCGGGGCCATTTACCGCACCATCGGCTATGGCGTGTATTGCCGGGGCATTGACCCGTCGGATGCGGCGGCCGTGGCGGCGGTCCTGCCGGAGATGCGGCTGGAGCTGCATTATGACCAGGCAGGGCTTCAGCGGATGAAGCTGGCAGGCCGGGACGTGACGGAGGAGATCCGCCTGCCGGAAATGTCCAAATACGCGTCCAAGGTCTCCGCCATCCCGGCAGTGCGGGACTTCCTGCTGGAGCTGCAGCGGGACCAGGCCCGCCGCCGCAGCGTGATTATGGATGGCCGGGACATCGGCACGGTGGTGCTGCCGGACGCTACGGTGAAGATATTCCTCACCGCTGCGCCGGAGGTGCGGGCCATGCGCCGGTGCCGGGAGCTGGAGCAGCGGGGCACGCCCCAGCCCTATGAGCAGGTGCTGCGGGACATTGCGGACCGGGACTGGGCCGATTCCCACCGGGACATCGCGCCCCTGTGCAAGGCGGAGGATGCCGTGGAGCTGGACACCGGGGCGCTGACCTTTGACGAGAGCCTTCGGCTGCTGCTGGAGACCATAAGGAGGCGAGCAAAGCTGTGAAAAATCCGCATTTTGTCCGGATACAGAAAATCCTGGGGCCGCTGGTGCGGTTTTTGTTCCCCATTACCTTGGAGGGGGCGGAGAATCTGCCGGATGACCGGCCGGTGATGCTGTGCGCCAACCACAGCAGCGCCTGGGATCCCATTTTGTTTGTGGCAGCCATATGGACGGGTTATCCCCTGCGGATCATGGCCAAAAAGCAGCTGCTGCGGATTCCCATCCTGGGCAGCATTCTCAAGGCCATCGGCGTGTTTGCCGTGGATCGGGGCAACTCGGACATTCTGGCGGTGAAAACCGCCATTCAGAGCCTGAAGCAGGGATGGAATCTGCTGATCTTCCCGGAGGGCACCCGGGTGAAGAACCCGGGACAGGCGGAGGTCAAGGGCGGCGCGGCCATGATGGCCATCCGCTCTGGGGTGGACATGGTACCCATGTTCATCGACACGAAAAAGCGCCTGTTCCACCGGGTGCGGATCATCATCGGCCGGCCCTACAGCCCGGTGTATACCGGCCGGAAGGGCACGGCGGAGGAATACCAGGCCAACGCCGACGAAATCATGCGGCGGGCCTATGCATTGGGAGGTATCACATGCCGGTGATCCAAGCGAAAAGCGCCGGCTTCTGCTACGGTGTGCGCCGGGCCGTGGAGCTGGCGGAGAAAACTGCCCGGGAGAACGGCGGCTGCGTCATGCTGGGCAGCATCATCCACAACGCCAACGTGGTGGCCCAGCTGGAACGGCTGGGGGCCAGGCAAGCAGATACGCCGGACCAGGTGTGTCCCGGAGACACGGTGATCATCCGCTCTCACGGCGAGACAAAGCAGGTGCTGGAGCAGCTGGAGGAAATGGGCGCCCGGTGCGTCAACGCTACCTGCCCCAACGTGCTGCACATTCAGCGCGTCGTGTCCCGGGCGGACGAAGCCGGGCGCATTCCCCTGGTCATCGGGGAGCCCCACCACCCGGAGGTCATGGGCGCGGCCAGCTGGTCGGACCGGACTCTGGTGTTTTCCGGGCCGGAGGAACTGGAGCAGTGGCTGCTGGAGGACCCCGGCCGGCAGAATCTGCCCTTGACGGCAGTGGCCCAGACCACCTGCGTGCGGAGTATCTGGGAAAGTTCAAAAAAAATTCTAAAAAAACTGTGTACAAACGCGGAATTATTTGATACAATATGTGATGCTACGCATAGGCGTCAGTCCGAGGCGGCGGAGATCGCCTCCCGGGTGGACGTCATGGTCGTGGTCGGAGATCGTAAAAGTGCCAACACCAAACATTTGACAGAGATTTGCCGTGAGCTTTGCCCCAGGGTGTTCCAGATCGAGGGAGCAGGGGAGCTTACACCGGACCTTTTTATTGGATGTTCATTGGCGGGACTTACGGCCGGCGCGTCCACACCGGCGGGCATCATTAAGGAGGTATATACAACGATGAGCGAAGAAATCAAGAACAACGAAATCAAGGAAGAGAGCTTTGAGGAGCTGCTGGACAAATCTTTCAAGACTTTAAATACAGGGGAGAAGGTAACCGGTATCGTGACGGCTGTGGGTCCCACTGAGGTCCAGGTGGATCTGGGCTGCAAGCAGGCCGGCTATATCGCCGTGGACGAGCTGTCTGCCGATCCCAACGTGAAGCCCGAGGATGTGGTGAAGGTCGGCGACGAGATCGAGACCTATATCATCCGTGTCAACGACGTGGAGGGCTATGCCATGCTGTCCAAGAAGCGCCTGGACGCCGTGAAGGTCTGGGAGGACATCGAGGAGGCCCGCGAGAACAAGACCACCCTGGAGGGTAAGGTCACCGAGGAGAACAAGGGCGGCATCGTCGTCAACGTCAAGGGCGTGCGCGTGTTCGTTCCCGCTTCCCAGTCCGGCCAGCCCCGCGGCGCTGAGCTGAGCGAGATGATCGGCAAGACCGTCTCCCTGCGCATCACCGAGGTCAACCGTGCCCGCCGCCGCGTGGTGGGTTCCATCCGTGCCGTGCAGTACGAGGCCCGTCAGGCTGCCCAGGCTGCCATTTGGGAGAGCATCGAGGTGGGTAAGCACTATACCGGTACCGTCAAGTCCATGACCAGCTACGGCGTGTTCGTGGACATCGGCGGCGTGGACGGTATGGTACATATCTCCGAGCTGTCCTGGTCCCGCATCAAGAACCCCGCCGAGGTGGTTTCCGTGGGCGATACCGTGGATGTGTATGTGATTTCCTTTGACCCCGAGAAGAAAAAGATCTCCCTGGGTATGAAGGACCACAGCCAGGAGCCCTGGACGGTGTTCACCTCCCAGTACTCCGTGGGCGATGTGGCCCCCGTGCGCATCGTCAAGCTGATGACCTTCGGCGCCTTCGCCGAGATCGTCCCCGGCGTGGACGGCCTGATCCACATCTCCCAGATCGCCGATCACCGGATCGACAAGCCCGGCGATGTGCTTGCCGAGGGTGAGACTGTGGATGCCAAGATCATCGCTATTGATAATGATAATAAGAAGGTGTCCCTGTCCATCCGGGCCCTGCTGGAGGACGCCCCGGCCCAGCAGGAAGAGGAGCCCGTGGAAGAGGAGGCTCCTGTCGAGGAGTAATCAGATGACTGAATAGCCCGCCGCAGGATGTTGCGGCGGGCTATTTTTCCATTTTCAGTATCGGCAGGGGGATAAGTAAGTAGAATGAAACCCGATGTGACCATTGTGCCTTGTTTGGATTATTCCAGCAGAAATGTGGAACAGGCGCTGGAATCCGCTTTATCTCCTTTCGGCGGCTTGGAGTGGGTAACGCCTGGAATGCGCGTTGCCATAAAGGTCAACCTGGTGACCGCCATGGGGCCGGAGAGAAGTGCAACGACTCACCCACAGCTGATATGCGCTTTCACGCGAATGCTAACCCAGCGGGGGGCTCAGGTCGTGGTGGGAGATAGCCCTGGCGGCCTGTATAATGCCCAGCATGTGGGCCGGGTCTATGCCGCCACAGGCATGACTGCGGTGGAGTCGGCGGGCGGCGTCCTGAACCGGGACTTCTCCGAGGCGGAGGCCCGCAATCCCCGGGGAACGGTGTGCCGGGGCTTCCGGTATACCGCCTACCTGGACAGGGCCGACGTCATCATCAACTTCTGCAAGCTCAAAAGCCACGGCATGATGGCTCTGAGCTGCGGGGCGAAAAACATGTTTGGCGCCATTCCAGGCACCATCAAGCCGGAGTATCATTTCCGGTACCCCGATCCCCGGGATTTCGCCCGGATGATCGTGGACCTGGATGAGTATTTCGCGCCCCGGCTTACCATTGTGGACGCGGTGGACTGCATGGAGGGCAACGGCCCCACCAACGGCACGCCCCGGCACATGGGGGCGCTGGTGGCAGGGGAGAGCCCCCATAAGGTAGACTTGCTCTGCGCCGGACTGATCGGCCTGCGGCGGGAGGAAGTGCCTACGCTGGAGGCGGCGTTGGAGCGGGGGCTGATCCCGGAGCGTGCGGAAGATCTGTCGGTTGTTGGACAGCCGAGTCAGTTTGCCCTGCTTGATTTTCAGAGAATCACAACTTGGAACAGCCACCTGTTCCAAGGGGATGGAACCAGTGTAATCAAGCGGTTCCGGGGAGAACTGCTCCGGCGGCTGCTGACCCAGCGCCCCCCCCTGCGTGGGGCTGACTGTGTGGGCTGCGGCCTGTGCGGAAACATCTGCCCGGCCAAAGCTATCACGATGAAGAACAAACGACCGCACATCAATCGGAGCCGCTGCATCCGCTGCTTCTGCTGTCAGGAGTTCTGCCCCCAGGGCGCCATGTATGTTCGCCGTACCTCCATCGCCAGATTGCTGGATCCTTGACAGCAACGGCCCCGGCCCCCGGCAGGAATGCTGGGGCCCGGGGCCAAACTTGTGCATCAAGGGGGGCGGGTGGTGGGAGTCAGGAGGCCAGAGTGAACAGGGAGTAGAAATATTCCTTTGCGGCCATCAGCTCCTGGAAGGTACCCTGCTCCACGAGCCTGCCGTCCTTCATCACTAGGATCTGGTCATACTGTTTCATCAGTGCCTCGTCTAGCCGATGAGTAACCACGATACGGGTCAGCCCGTCCAGATGCAGGATGGCATCGGTGACTTCAAAGGCGGTCTGATTATCCAGAGAGGCGGTGGCCTCGTCCAGCATGAGCACCGGCGTGCCCCGGAGCAAAGCCCGGGCGATGGAGATTCGCTGGCGTTCCCCACCGGACAGGCCCACGCCGTTCTCCCCGCAGCGGTAGTCTGCACCACGTTCTGCCACAAGGAGTGACAGGCCTGAACGCTTGACAGCCAGGTCCACCTGCTCCCCGGGAAAATCCCGGAACATGGTCAGGTTGTTGCGGATGGTGTCGTCAAAGAGGAACACGTTCTGACCGATGAGGCTCATCAGATCATACAGGCTGTCGGTGTTCACCTCCCGCAGCTCCCGGCCGTCGATGGTGATGGAGCCGGTGTACTCCGGGTAGGCACCCATGAGTAGGCTGAGCAGGGTGGACTTGCCCGACCCGGAGGGGCCGACGATGGCATAGCTCCTGCCCGGTTCAAACTGGACGGATAGATCCTTCAGCACCGGCTTGTCCGGGGCGTAGCCGAAACCCACATGGGAGAGGCCGATGGACTGCTCCAGGACAGGGGGGATGGTCTCTCCGGTATGTCCGGCGTTCTCCTTTGTGATTGCGGCCAGCTTCTGGATGAGGGAAAGGGCGGCCTTCCGGCTGGCCCAGTACTGGGGGACGATCTGGATGGGCTGGGTGAAGCAATTGCACAGGTTGAGGATGATGAGCACCGTCCCCATCTGGATGCTTCCGTTGATGGACAGCCAGGCTCCATAGAAAAAGATGCCGATCTGGAGGACGCTGCCACACGACTGGGTGATGGCGGTGAGCCTGGTATCCCAAAGCCTCCGGCGCTCCTTCACCTGCTCCGTCTCCCGGTTGGAGGTCTGGAACAGCCGGTTGACCTCTCCCTCCGCCTTGAAGCTCTTGATGACGGAGAAGCCGGTGAGGAAGTCCTTCACCTGGGCCACGAACTTCTCGTTCTGGTCGCTCATGGCCTTTTCCCGCACGGACAGCTCCTTGCCCATGACCAGGGAGAAGACGATGGGGATCAGGCTGAGGCCGATGGTGGCCAGGGCCAGCTGCCAGCTCAGCGCCAGCATCATCACCAGTCCGCCCACGAACAGGGCGCTCTGGTAGATCAGCAGGAGCATGCGGTTGAGGTAGTTCTCCTCAATGGAGTTGGCGTCGTTGGTGAGGGCGGACAGGTACCGGCTGGTGTTTTCCCGGGAAAAGGCGCTGATGCTCTTCTCCGACAGCCGGGAAAAGGCCAGGTCCTTATACTGCCGCAGGGCCCGGTGGATGAACCTGCTCTTGAAGCAGTACATCAGCAGGTCCACGGCCAGAAGGAGGACCAGGGCGGCCGCGCTGATGGCCAGGATGTTCCACAGCCGGGCCAGATCCCCGGCGGCCATGATATTGGTCACCTCCCCCAGAGTCCAGGAGAAGAACAGCATTCCACCTGTGCTTAGAACGATCAGGATTAGAGCTAGAATAAAATTGACTCGATTGTGTTGGTAAAAGGTCCGAGTGTATTCCCGGATGTCACTGTTTCGTTTCATGCTTGTTTTCCCTCTTTCGCTGCAACTGATCCTCGGTAAGCTCCAGGATGGGCTTGGTCCGCACCTCCCATCCGAAGGTCCAGCCGTCGCTTTCCTCCATGAACCACCGGGCGAAGTAGAGGAAGGGGACCAAGCCATGGTTGTCATGGACGCAATACGCCTTGCCAGGGCCGTCGTCCAGCTCTAGAGGCTGCTCCTGCAGCAAGTGGCAGTCCACTAGTCTGGGAAGCAGCCCCTCCACCTGTTCCAGAGGCAGGCCTGCCTGCTTGGCCAGGGCGGAGGGGGTAAAGTAGCCGAAATTTTGATGGTAAAGAAAGAGCAGCAGTTCCAGGCTGCCCTCCTGTGCCAGGACAGAAAACAGCTTTCGGTACTCTCCCTTGGGGGCGAAGTGGACCTCATACCCCTCCGGTGGCTTGGGCAGCAGTAGGTACATGGGGAAATCCTTGGCAATTACCCCTGAAAGCATGCCCTCATCGGTGGTGAAATTAGCCCGCAGCCAGACCGTACCGGCGTTGAGATTGTGAAGATAGCAGGTGGGCGGAATCGCCCTGACCTGCTCCAGGTTGACGTTGTTGGGCTCCAAATAGATGTCGGGCAGGGTAAGGGCCAAAAGCTGAAACAGACGGTTCAGCCGTTCTGCCTGGGGAATGGACCGTAGCCATCGGCCCATTAGGCGGGTCATATTCTGAGGGGCAGCCTCCCCGCGGCCAAACAGGGCGTCGATGGACACCCCCAGTCGGTCGGCCAGGGCGGGGAGCAGCTCCACATCGGGCGCGCCCCCTTTCTCCCATTTGCTCACCGCCTGGGCAGACACCCCAACCAGCTGGCCCAGCTGCTCCTGGGTCAGGTTTCGGGCCCTCCGCAGTTCGGCGATGCGCTCACTCAACAGGCTTGCCATAAAAACACCTCATTTCATCCATTGGTTGTATTCTAACAAAAACAACGGTTGAAATCAACGGAGAGAAACTTGCGTATTCACAACCATTAGTTGTGCTCCGGGGATGACATCCCCGGAGCAGGCTGGATTGCCCGGCCCAGGACGAAGGGAAATAGATGAAATTTCGATCTCGGTGTAAAATAGATGTAGGAAAATAAAAGAACAAGGAACAGCCCAAATGTGG
>CAJLWS010000033.1 GCA_905210385.1 uncultured Eubacteriales bacterium
AGACGTGGCCGTTCTCCCGGCGGTAGGTCTTCACGGTGGCCTCGTCCTCGAACAGGGCCACCACGATGTCTCCGTTGCGCACCTGCTGCTGTTGGTGGACCACCACCACGTCGCCAGGGAGGATGCCCGCCTCCAGCATGGACTCACCCCGGACCCGCAGGGCAAAATGCTCCCCCACATGTCCGCCGGTGTCAAAGGTCAGGTACTCCTCAATGCACTCCTCCGCCAGAATGGGGGTGCCAGCGGCCACGGAGCCCAGCAGGGGCACTTGGTTTCTCCGGTTGTGGGTGCCGTCGGTGACGGTGATGGCCCGGGTCTTGCCCTCCGCCTGGGAGATGAGGCCAGCCTCCCGCAGCCCTTTCAGGTGGAAATGGACCGTGGAAGGAGAACGCAGATCCACAGCCTGGGCGATCTCCCGTACCGAGGGAGGATACCCATTCTCTTGGGAAAAGGACAGGATGTAGTCATAGATCTGCTGCTGTTTGGGGGATAATTTGCTCATAAAGCAGTCTCCTTCCCATGCGTCTGCATTTAATGATGTGATTTTACCACAGGCTTCCCCAGTTGTCAAACGTTTGTTCTAAGGGGGCGGCAACTATATGCGCAACCTTGCGAAATTTAGAAGGTTCGCCCCCTTTCGCAGGTTGAAAGTAGGGGCGGTGTTTGCTATAATGGAGCTAATTTTGATATCTGACATGAGGATGGAATCATGAAATATGAACAGTGGAATCTGCGCCGGCCCGTCGCTGTGGACGTCCTGCGCGGGATGGAGCTGGCGGGATTGCCACCGCTGTGCGCCGCTGTGCTGTGTGCCCGGGGAGTGGATACGCCAGAAAAGGCCGCTGAATTCCTTCGGGAAACGCCGGTTTCGCAGCGTGACCCGTTCCTGCTGCAGGATATGGAGCGAGCGGCGACGCGGATCCGCCAGGCCCTGGACCAGGGGGAGACCATCGCCGTCTACGGCGACTATGATGTGGATGGCATCACCGCCACCTGCCTGCTTCTAGAGTTTCTCCGAGAGTCCGGCGGCCGGGTGATCGGCCATATCCCTGGCAGAACCGAGGAGGGCTATGGGTTGAATCCCGGCGCCATTGACATGCTCTCCCGGCAGGGCGCCAGTCTGATCATTACCGTGGATTGCGGGATTACCGCAGTCCATGAGGTGGAATACGCCCGCAGCTTGGGCGTTGACATAGTGATCACCGATCACCACCAGTGCAAGGGAAAGTTGCCCCGGGCCGCAGCGGTGGTGGACCCTCGCCGACCGGACTGCCGATATCCGTTCAAGGAACTGGCGGGGGTGGGCGTGGCTTTGAAATTGGCTCTGGCCCTCACACCTCCCGTCCAGCGGGAGACTGTACTGCGCCGGTATGCGGAGCTGGTTGCCATTGGCACAGTGGCCGACGTGATGTGCCTATCCGACGAAAACCGAACCTTAGTGCGGCTGGGATTATCTCTGCTGGGAAAGACCCACCGGCCCGGCCTGCGCGCCCTGTTGCGGGAAGCAGGCTGCGAGGATGGAAAGGTTCCTACCTCTGTTACCATCGGGTATGGATTGGCTCCCAGGATCAACGCTGCGGGTCGAATGGAGCGGGTGGATGTGGCTTTGGAGCTGCTGCTCACCCGCGATGAGGAGCAGGGCCAGATCCTGGCTCTGGAGCTGTGTGAACTCAACCGGAGGCGGCAGGCCGTTGAACTGGACATCTATACGCAATGTGATGTCCTGCTTACCCGACAGCCCCAGTTGGCCTCCCCTGTCATTGTCCTGGCCGGTGAGGGCTGGCACCAGGGTGTGGTGGGCATTGTGGCCTCCCGCCTGGCGGAGAAGTATGCCTGCCCCACCTTTATGATCAGCCTGGATCACGGCAAAGGTAAGGGCTCCTGCCGTTCCTTCGGCGGCTTTAACCTGTTTGCCGCGCTGGAGGAGTGCGCTCCGTTGCTGGAGCAGTACGGCGGGCATGAGCAGGCCGCTGGTTTCACCATTTTAGAGGAAAATATCCCCGCCTTCCGGACCGCTATGGCCCGTCTGGTATCCAGCTATGCCCAGGGAAAGCCCATGGTCGCCGCGCTGGATATTGATGTGGAAATCGACAGCTGTGCCCTGCTCAACTGCCAGGACGTGGATGCCCTGTCCATGCTGGAGCCCTTTGGTTCGGGCAATCCCAAGCCGGTCTTCCTGTTGCGCTCAGTGTGTGTGCTGTCCTGCGCCGATGTGGGGGGCGGGCGGCATCTGAAAATGAAGGTGCGCCGGGATGGCGTCACCCTAGATGCCATCTTCTTTGCCGCCAATACCGCCGCTTGCGGCATTGGGCAAGGGGATCGATTGGATCTGGCATTCCATTTACAGGTCAACGAGTACCGGAACAGCCAGACGGTGCAGCTGCAGCTGTGTGACCTGCGCGCCGCCCCTACCCGGGCCCAACTGGAGCAGGCCCTATTTCAGCGTTTGCGCAAAGGAGAGGCCCTCTCCCGTTGGGAGGCCTCGCTGATGCTGCCTGACCGCCAGGATTTTGCCCATTTATGGCGGTTTTTGGAGCATAGCTGTGTCTCCGGTCCTGCAGTGTCCCGGCTGGACCAGCTGGTGCGCCATGTGGGAAAAGGCCAGTCTGGCCGGTATTCCTATGGAAAGACTCTGGTCTGTCTTCATGTTCTGGACGAACGGGGACTGATCCAGGTCGCAGCATCCGGGGACGTGGTGTCGGTCTGCCTGTGCCCCCGGGAAAGCAAAGTGGATTTAGAACAGGCGCAGATGATGAAGCGGCTGCGGGCCATGTTGGGCCTGGGGCCAGAGGAAGAGAGGAGGCGCCGTCATGGAGGAGAACATTCAGGAACGCTATGAGCAGATGGAAAAGCGAGTGCTGGAGAACAATCCCAGCGCCGACGTGAAGCGGCTGCGCGCCGCTTTTGCCTATGCCGATCAGCACCACGGGGGACAGCTGCGTAAAAGTGGAGAACCCTATATCACCCACCCCATCGCCGTGGCAGAGATCGTGGCTGACCTGGGGCTGGACCTGGACTCCATCATTGCAGCTCTACTCCACGACTGCATCGAGGACACCGATTCCACCCACGACGACATCGCCAAGCAGTTCGGCACCACGGTGGCCGAGCTGGTGGAGGGAGTCACCAAGCTGACCCGGATGCAGTACACCTCCAAAGAAGAGGAGCAGATGGAGAACCTGCGTAAGATGTTCATGGCCATGGCCAAGGACGTGCGGGTCATCCTCATCAAGCTGTGCGACAGGCTGCACAACATGCGGACCCTGGAGTACCAGTCCGAGCGCAAGCAGAAGGAAAAGTCCCTGGAGACCATGGAGATCTACGCTCCCATTGCCCACCGCCTGGGCATGCAGCGGCTGAAATGGGAGCTGGAGGACCTGTCCCTGCGCTATCTGGATCCCATCGGCTATAAGGAGGTTCAGGAAGAGCTGGACGAGCTCACCCGGCAGAACTCTGAGTTCCTGGCCCGGATGCAGCGCCAGATTGAGGAAAGGCTTGCCCAAGAAGGGGTGCAGTGCACCGTTTACGGCAGGCTCAAGCACATTTACTCCGTCTACCGGAAGATGTACGCCCAGAGCAAGACCATCAAGGAGATCTTCGATATCTACGCCTTCCGGGTCATTGTGGCGGATATCCCCGCCTGCTACACGGTGCTGGGCTGCATCCATGATATGTTCAAACCCGTGCTGGGTCGATTCAAGGATTATATCGGAACCCCCAAGCCTAACGGGTACCAGTCCCTGCACACCACCGTCATCGGGAGGGAGGGCATTCCCTTTGAGGTGCAGATCCGCACCTGGGACATGCACCAGACCGCCGAATACGGCGTGGCAGCCCACTGGAAGTATAAGCAGGGAATGGCCAACAGCAAATTGGGTAGTGAGAAGGAATTTGAGTGGGTGCGCAAACTGCTGGAGAGCCAGCAGGACACCGACCCGGACGAGTTTGTGCGTACCCTGAAGGTGGATATGTTCGCTGACGAGGTGTTCGTATTCACCCCCAATGGGGATGTGAAGAGCCTGCCGGCCGGGGCCACTCCCATCGACTTTGCCTCCGCCATCCACTCCGCCGTGGGCAACTCCATGACAGGGGCCCGGGTGAACGGACGGATCGTCACCTATGATACGCCGCTGAAGAACGGTGACATCGTGGAGATCATCACCTCCAAGTCCGCCAAAGGCCCCAGCCGGGACTGGATGAGCATCTGCAAGTCCAATGAAGCCCGCAATAAGATCCGCCAGTGGTTCAAGAAAGAGCGCCGGGAGGAGAACATCGCCACCGGCAGGGCAACCTTCGAGTCGGAGCTGAAGCACATGGGGCTGTCCATGTCGGCCATCACTGCCACGCCGGAAATCCTGGACGCGCTGCTCAAGCGGGTGCGTTTTGGCTCTCTGGATGAGCTGTACGCCGCCATCGGTTACGGCGGTATGTCCGCCCAAAAGGCGGTAGCTCGAATGAAGGAGGAGCTGACCCGGATGGGTCGGGTGGAACGGCAGAATGCCGAACGCCAGGCCATGCAGCCCAGCCTGAACGCCGGGGAGCCGATCTTCCCCGCCGCGGCCAAGCAGCCCGGCACCCAGGCCACCCGCCCACGGCACTCGGAGAGCGGTATCATCGTGGAGGGGCTGGACAACTGCATGGTGAAGTTTGCCAAGTGCTGCACTCCTGTCCCCGGCGACCCGGTGGTGGGGTTCATCACCCGAGGGTATGGGGTGTCTATCCACCGGCAGGACTGCCCCAATGCCGACCCCGCTCGGCGCAAGCCGGAGGAGGCGGGGCGGTGGGTCAACGTATCCTGGGTGGAGGGGGAGCAGGCATCCTACCGCACCTCCCTGGAGATCTCTGCCAAGGACCGGGACGGCCTGGCCCTGGATGTAGCCATGGCCCTGTCCACCCAGAAGGTGAAGGTGAACAACCTCTCCGCCCGCAGCGAGCCGGACGGCTACGCCATGGTATTCCTGGAGCTGTCTGTCAAGGACAAGCAGGAGCTCACCGGGGTCATCAACAAGCTGTCCCAGATCCCTGGGGTTTTCCTGGTAAAGCGGGCGGGGGGCTAATGTTCGCCCAAAAAGACTGCGCCTTTTCCGGCGATGGTCGCGGCTGGCTGCGTCGCATTTCGCTCTGCTCGCACGCTTGCCTGCCGAGCGGTGTTTTTGGCCAGGTACACGCTCCGGCCAAAAACGGATAGGACTTCAATTCGCGCCTGCGGGCGCGAATAAAGCCGAATGATAGAGAATAAGGAGCCAAAGATCGATATGTCCACGCCCGCCTTTCAGCCGCTGCTCTTCGGCGGCGACATCAACGTTTACAGCGTGGCCCGGGCCTTCCATGAGGCCTACGGGGTCAAAAGCATCGCCTACGGCAAATATATCTCCTTTCCCTGTGCCTACAGCTCCATTATCGACTACCGTCCCTGTGTGGACAACGAGGACGCCGAAACATTTTTGCGAAATGTAAAAACGGTGGCTCAGGAGTGTAAGGATAAGACTGTGCTGGTGATTGGCTGTGGAGACAGCTATGTGAAGCTGGCCGCCCACCTGAGAGAGCGGTTCCCCGCCAATGTGAAGTGCAACTATATCAGCGGGGAAATGCTGGACCGGCTGACCAACAAGGAGGAGTTTTACCAGCTGTGCGACCGGTACGGCATTGACCATCCGGCCACCTTCGTCTACGAGGGGGCCATGGGCCACGACTTCACCCTACCCTGGCAACCGCCCTACATTGCCAAGCCCGCCGACGGTGTGGCCTACTGGGCCACAGGGCATAACGAGCTGAAAAAAGTATATCTGTGCCAGAGCTGGGAGGAGCTGCTCTCCGCCCTGGATGAGGTGTATGCCGCCGGCTATCCCGGCAAGATGATCCTCCAGGAGTTTATCCCCGGGGACGACACCTATATGCGGGTACTCACCAACTACTCAGACACCCACGGCAAGGTCAAGCTGATGTGCCTGGGCCATGTGCTGCTGGAGGAGCACTCCCCCCACGGCATCGGCAACCACGCCGTCATTATCACCGAGCACGACCAGGCCCTGTGCGATAAGATCCGGGCCATGCTGGAGGACCTGGGGTATGTGGGCTTCTCCAACTTCGACATCAAGTTCGACCAGCGGGACGGGACGTACAAGGCCTTTGAGATCAACTGCCGCCAGGGGCGCAGCAACTACTATGTCACCGGGGCGGGGGCCAACATCGCCCGGTACCTGGTGGGTGACCTGCTGGAGGGAAGGGACCTGCCCCTGACGGTGGTGGACCGGGAAACCATCTGGCGGATGATCCCCCGGCGGCTGGCCCTGACCTTCATTCCCAAGGCCTACCACGCCCGGATGAAAAAGCTGTTCCGCAAGGACACCGACCACCATTCCATGGAGTACCGGCCGGACTACACCGCCAAGCGCATCTGGCGGATCTGGAAAAACCACATCGGCACCTACGTGCGCTTTTATAAACACAACCAGAAGCCCAACGGATAAGGAGCAGGCTATGGAACAGAAATTAGGCGTGCTGGGGGGCATGGGCCCCCAGGCCACTCAGGTATTTTATCAATTCGTACTGGACCGCACCGACGCGGCCCGTGACCAGGACCATCTCCCCGCCCTCATCCTCTCGGACACCCGGATCCCCGACCGGACCCAGGCCATCCTGTCCGGCAACACTGGCGAGCTGTATCAGCGGCTGCTGCGGGACGCCAGGCTGCTGGAGGACTGCGGCTGCACTGCCATTGCCATCCCCTGCAACACCTCCCACTACTTCGTAGACCGGCTGCAGGGAGAGGTGGGGATCCCCATCCTCCACATGATCCGGGAGACCGCCCGGGAGCTGGCCGGGCAGGGAAAGCGGCGGCCTGGAATTCTGGCCACCGACGGCACCATTCAGACCGGACTGTATCAGAGGGAATGCGCCGCTCTGGGGATGGATGCAGTTGCACCTGATCCGGAAACCCAGCGACTGGTCATGTCCATCATCTACGATGAGATCAAGCAGGGGGAAAACGGCAGCCGGGAAAAGTTTGCCCATATTGACAAGGCCATCCGAAGAATGGGCTGCGACTGCGCCATTCTGGCCTGCACGGAGCTGTCCGTTTTCTCCACCTACCATCCCCTCCCCCCCTTCTATCTGGACGCCATGGTGGTGCTGGCGGAGCGGGCGGTGAGTGTATGCGGCTATCCCCTGCGCACCATCTAATTGCGATATCTGAGAGGTGACCCTCAATGGAACTGAATCTCTATCCCTTGCGGATGTACTGCGCCCTGCTGGAAAGCGAGGGGCTGCTGGCCGCCCCGGTCCCCGGCGGACAGGAGCTGGATCGGACGGTGGAGCTGGTATCCTGTGATTCCCGGGAGGTAATCCCCGGCACGCTATTCATCTGTAAGGGCGCCCACTTCAAGCCGGGGTTCCTGGTGGACGCGGCCCGGTCGGGGGCCTTTGCCTATGTGAGCGAGGCCCCCTATCCCGAGGTGGATCTGCCCTGTATCCAGGTGTCCGATCTGCGCCGGTCCATGGCAAGGCTGGCGGTATTGTACTACAACGACCCCTCCCAGCATCTGAAGGTGATCGGCGTCACCGGCACCAAGGGCAAGTCGTCCACTGCCTACTATCTGAAGTATATCCTGGACGAGTACCTGGCCTCCGAGGGCAGCGCCTGCGGGGTGATCTCCTCCATCGACACCTATGACGGGGTGGAGAACTTCGAGTCCCATCTCACCACCCCGGAGCCCCTGGAGCTGCAGAAGCACTTCGCCAACGCCTTGGCCTCCGGGCTGGGGTACCTGGTGATGGAGGTATCCAGCCAGGCCCTGAAGTACCACCGCACCTTAGGTACCCGGTTCGCCGCCGCTTGTTTCCTGAACATCGGACGGGACCACATCTCCCCCATTGAGCACCCGGACTTCGCCGACTACTTCCACTCTAAGCTGAAGATCTTTGCCCAGGCGGAGCTGTCCTGTGTCAACCTGGACTGTGATCACGCCGATGAGGCCCTAGCCGCCGCCCGGCGTGACTGCTCTCAGGTGATCACCTTTTCCCGGAAGGATTCCACCGCCGATGTGTACGGCAGTGCCATCCGCAAGGAGGGACACGACATCTGCTTCCATGTGACCGCCGGAGGGATGGACCGAGACTTCCGCCTGACCATGCCGGGGCTGTTCAACGTGGAGAACGCCCTGGCCGCCATCGCCGTTTGCCAGGGGTTGGGCATCCCGGAGGATGCCGTGTGCGCTGGGCTGGAAAAGGCCCGGGTGCCCGGCCGGATGGAGGTGTATACCAATGAGGACGGCGCCGTCACCGCCATCGTGGACTACGCCCACAATCGCATGAGCTTTGAGACCCTGTTCCAGTCAGTGCGGGCGGAGTATCCCGGCCGACGGATCGTCACCGTCTTTGGCTGTCCCGGAAGGAAGGCCTTTGACCGCCGCCGGGACCTGGGGGAGGTGTCCGGAAAATACTCTGACCTGGTGATCCTCACTGAGGAGGACTCCGGGGAGGAGGACACACTGTCCATCTGCCGGGAGATCGCCGGCCATGTGGCCGGGCAGGGCTGCGCCTATGAGATCCAGCCCAACCGGGGGGAGGCCATCCGCCAAGCAGTGCTCAGTTGTGAGGCACCCTCGGTGCTGCTCATCACAGGCAAGGGGGCGGAAACCCGGCAGAAGCGGGGGATCGAGTACATCGATACCCCCTCCGATGTGGACTACGCCCAGGCTTTCCTTCGGGAGTACGACGCCATCCGGGCCGCCCGGGACCGGAAGGAGGAGACTCCCGGAACCCAGGCTGGAGCCTGACCACCTGATACAATATAAATACAAGGTAGTGGGGCCTTCTGTCCAAACGGGCAGGAGGCCCGTCCATTTCCCGCCCTGCCCGGGGTGGGAATTTTTCATTTGCCTATCCGATTCAAAAAGAAAGCTGGATCCTGGAACCGTTTTCTTTTGAAAGGCATAGGCTGGGGCAGCAATCAAAAAAGGAGCGCTGCCCATGAAGCTGTCCCGACTGCTTACTCCCCTGGGGCTGGCCTGCCCGGGAGACGACCTGGAGATCCCCGGGCTGACCTGCGACTCCCGGCAGGTGTCGCCGGGAATGCTGTTCGCCGCCCTCTCCGGCGCCCGGGCGGATGGTGCGGACTACATCTCCCAGGCTCTGGAGCGGGGCGCGGCGGCGGTGCTCACCAGCGGCCCCGCCATTCCTGGTGTGCCCACCCTGTCCGTCCCCGACCCCCGGAGAACCTTGGCCCTGCTGGCCGGGGAGTTTTACGGCCACCCGGACCGAGAACTCTCCCTTCTGGCTGTCACCGGAACCAAGGGCAAGACCACCACCGCCCACATGCTCCGGGACATCCTGTCCGCCGCGGGGTATAAGACCGGAATGATCGGTACCCTGGGGGCCTTCGTGGCGGAGGAGAAGCTGGCGGAGACGGGCAACACCACTCCTGAGCCAGTGGCCCTTTGCGCCCTGCTGCGGCGCATGGCGGACGGAGGGTGCACCCATGTGGTGATGGAGGTGTCCTCCCAGGCCATGAAGCTGGGCCGGGTGGCGGGCGTCCAGTTTGCGGCAGGAGCGTTCCTCAATCTGTCCCCCGACCATATCGGTCCCGGAGAACACGCCGACTTCGCCGAGTACCGGGCCTGCAAGGCCGCCCTATTCCGCCAGTGCGCCCTGGCAGCAGGCAACGCCGGCGACCCCGCCTGGCCCTTCATCTGTGGGCAGGTTCCTGCCGGAGTTCCGGTGACCACCTTCGGCTTTGGGGTGGACGCAGGCTTGCGGTGCGCCGGAATCGTTCCAGATCCGGGCGGTCCCCTATCCACCCTGGTTCAGGTGACGGGAATAAATCAGCCCTACCGGGTACCCATGCCGGGGCGGTTCAACGGGGAAAATGCCCTGGCCGCCATCGCCCTGTGCCGGGCCCTGGGGGTGGCGGACGCCCACATCCGGGCGGGGTTGGCTCGGGTGTCCGTCCCTGGCCGGGCCCAGGTCTACCCCATGGAGCATGGGGTGACCGCCCTCATCGACTACGCCCACAACGGGGAGAGCTTCCGAGCCCTGTTCGCCGCCCTGCGGCCCCATGTGGCAGGCCGGATCGTCGCCGTGTTCGGCGCGGGGGGCGACCGCCCACCCATGCGCCGCCGGGACATGGGCCAAGCGGCGGCGGAAGGGGCCGATCTGGCGGTGCTCACCGAGGATAACCCCCGGGGCGAGGCGGTGGAGGACATCTGCGGCCAGATCGCAGAGGAGCTCCACGGCAAAATCCCCTATCAGATCATCCCCGACCGGCGGCGGGCCATCCTGTGG
>CAJLWS010000034.1 GCA_905210385.1 uncultured Eubacteriales bacterium
TGGCCGCCGGACGGTGGCGGGTCGTCTACAGCCCCTATGCGCGCTTTGTCGCATCCCCCGTCCGGTCGGTGCGCCCCGCGATGACCAAAAAAAACAAGGATCGGTGTACAGACGTGTTTCGCCAGATGCGCGTCCACGGGGATCCGATGCTGTCCCAAAGCCCGGATTTTCTGCAGCTCGCAGCAAAATTCGGAGAAAAGGCGCTCCTTCTCTAAAATTATGCTTGACAACCAAGCAGATATCCTGTATCATAACTTTCGCAGTCGCGTCGCGCGTGCTCGGTTCGTCTAGTGGCCTAGGACACCGCCCTCTCACGGCGGTAACAGGGGTTCGACTCCCCTACCGGGTACCATGCCGGAACGGAACAAAGGATTCTTTGTTCCGTTTTTTATTGAATTCAGCCCAGGCGCCATTAGATGCAGCCAAATGCGGGCACGCGCTGCGATCCGCCCGTCGGTGGCAGGCTCTAGTTCGCAGGGCGGGCGCTCCTTTTCTCTTGCAATTGCCACTGCGTTGTGCTACAATTTGTATCACTGGCCGGAATGATGGAATTGGCAGACGTGACGGACTCAAAATCCGTTGGTAGCGATACCGTGTGGGTTCAAGTCCCACTTCCGGCACCATGAAGGGTTGACAAAAAAGATGTCAACCCTTTTTTCTTAGTATTCATGCGGGTTTGCGGGCTTTTGGACGGAAAATCCGCAAAACGGTTTTACCGTGGATGTCCAAGGCAAAATCCGCAGCGAAACCCCACAAGCGGGGCTTCCGCCTGATTTTTCAGGCCGGAGGCCCCGCTTTTTTGCGTTCTGCGGCCCTTTTCCCCGTTGTCAAATGTGTAGAAGTTTACGCCTGTCAAATAGACAGGTTGACGAAAGCCCAAAACGGCTCAACTCAAGCCCTCAAGATACAAGGGGGTAGTGCGCCCTTTTTCAGGAACTCCCCGGCTGGCAGGCCGGGGAGTTTTTTGCGCTTCCCCCCTCTCACACTCTCCCCCCTAAATACTTTACCAGCTGGGAAAGAACAAGCTACGCTTCGCTCTTAACCAGCAGGAAACCAAGTTTTCAACAACAGCCAAGAAAGGATGAGCAAAACCATGAACATCGGCATCGACCATGGCTACTACGCCATCAAGACCCGGCATTTTTCTTTCCCAGCCGGTATCACCGCCTATTCCCATGAACCCTACACCCTGCAGAACACACTGGAGTACGGTGGAAAGTTCTTCGTGTGCGGGACCGGCAGACAGCCGATCCTGCGAAACAAGATGGAGAACGAGAACTACTACCTGCTGACCCTTGCGGCCATCGCCAAAGAAATCCAGCAGCGGGGCGCCAAGACAGAGTGTTCCGTTACCATTGCAGCCGGCCTTCCTCTGGCTGGGTTTGGCCGGGAGAAGAAGTCCTTCCGGGAGTACCTTCGCCCTTCTTCCCAGCCGGTAAGCTTCCAGTTCGAGGGCGTCCCCTACAAAGTGACTATCGAGGATGTGAAGCTGTTCCCACAGGGGTATTCCGCCCTGATGATCCACCCGGAACTCCTCCGGGACGAGCCCTCCGTCCTGCTCATGGACATCGGCGGCTGGACGGTGGACCTGATGCGGCTGGACAACAATGTTCCCAACGCCGCTACCTGCCGGAGCCTGGAACTGGGGATGATCCGCTGCATCGACGAGGTGAAAGAACAGGTTCGCCGGGATGTGGGGCTGTCCGTTACCGACGCCCAGGTGGAACGAGTGCTGGAGGGAAAGCCCTGCAGCATGGACGAGGACGCCCGCAGCATCATCCAAAAGCAGGGCCGCCTCTACACCGAGCGCCTTCTATCAGCGGCCATGGAAGCGGGGTTTGACCTCAAGGCCATCCCAGTGGTGATGCTGGGCGGCGGCGCAGCGGTGGTCAAGCGGAACGTCGCCCCCCAGGACGGCCTGTGTCGGGTTTTTGCCCTTTTAGACGACCGTGTGAACGCCGAAGGATTCGAGCGGATTTTGGGGCATTTGTCGGGCAGTGTGGGCAAGAAATGAACAGGCCCCTTTTTATGTTCCGCCCAAACCTCCAGAATGAGGACCACCGCCGGGCATGGGCCCTGCTGCAGTCTGTGCCGGAAGGCCAGAAAAGCGCCTTCCTGGTGAAAGCGATTCTGGACAGCGCCAGGCAGGACGCCTTGGAGTCCACCCTGCGCCGCATCCTGCGGGAAGAACTTCAGGCTGTCCCTTCCCAGCCGGTGCAGCAGCCGGAGAAAACCATCCCACCGGAGATGCTCGGCTTCCTCAACACCCTCATGGATGATGAGTAAAATCCCCCAAAGAAGCCCCCAACATAGCCGTTATTGCTTGTGACGTATGTTGCCCCTGCTTTGGCTGAAAGGTTGTTGGTCTTGGTAATAGCTTTCTCTTCACTCTTCGGATATGCTTGTGTTGCCCGAAAGGGAAAGAACCAAGCAAAGGAGCGATGGACGTGGAAACCAAGGGCGTGACCTGTAAAATCCCGCTGGACCTGCACAACAGGATCAGCGAGGAGATCCGGGAAACGGAAAGCACCATGAGCAAGTTTATTGAAATGATCATCCAAGAGCATTATGAGAAAGGGGCTGGCAAAGTCATGGCAAAAGGCAGAACACTGGCATTTCAGGTGAGCGAGGAATTGTTCCAGCGGGTCAAGGAATACCTGGAACGTTTTGAAAAAGTCCACCACCGCCGCCTGACGCAAAAGGAGTTCATCGTTGGGCTCATTGAGCAGGCGCTGGAGGAAGCGGAGGAAGAGTTCGAGGCCGCCGAGGCCGCCGGACAGGAGGAACAGGAAGAAAGCGCCTGGGCCGACGCCCAGGGCGGGGAAACCGGCGAGGACGAGGGAGAAGCCGAGACCGAAGATGCCGGCGAAACCGAGGAAGCCGAAGAAGAAATCTACGCATAAGAGGAACAGCAGCAGCCCGCAGGATTGGGTTCACCCCAACCCCTGCGGGCTGTTTTCATATTGTTTGACACTACACCATGAAAGGGGTGATGCCGGTTGATTGTGTAGCAGCGTTTCACCAAATTCATAAAAAGGAGCGTGATGCCCAAAGCCATAACGTATATTGACCTGTTTTCCGGCATCGGCGGGTTTCGGGAGGGACTCAGCCGGGCCGGAGGTTTTGTCTGTGTAGGCCATTGTGAGATCGACAAATATGCCGATCAAAACTACCGTGCGTTGTTCGATACGAAAGGAGAGTGGTTCCGTGAGGACGTCCGAAACGCCGACCCCAATGAAATGCCCGACTTCGACCTCATCTGCGGGGGATTTCCCTGCCAATCTTTTTCGATTGCCGGACACCGTGGAGGGTTTGCCGACCCAAGAGGTACGCTGTTCTTTGAAATTGCCCGGCTGACTGCGGCAAAAAGACCTGCGTATCTGCTGCTTGAAAACGTACCCGGCCTGCTTAACCATGACGGGGGCCGGACGTTTGCGACAATCCTCCATACGCTGGACCGACTGGGGTATGGTGTGGAATGGCAGGTGCTTAACAGCAAAGATTTCGGCGTCCCTCAATCCCGAAAACGGGTGTACCTTGTCGGATATCTTAATCCGGGATGTAGAGGAAAAATACTTCCTTTCACCGAAACAGCAGGAACGCCTCTTAAGCAAATCCGCCCCGGAGCCCAGGGAGAGCGCATCTACTCCCCGGAAGGGGTGAGCTGCACCCTGACCGCCCAGGCAGGCGGGATGGGTGGGAAAACCGGGCTGTACTGTACCGGCGTCCCCATCAAGGAAAACACGAAAAAGGGATATAAAATGGCATATCCTGGCGACAGTGTGGATCTGGCCTATCCTTCCCTCAATACCCGCCGCGGCAGGGTGGGGAAAGAAATCGCCCACACCCTCACCACAGGGAGCAGCCAGGGAACCCTCTGCTGTGTGGATATGAACGAGGAACCGGAGCTGACAAGCTACGCCCGGTGCCTTACCGCCAATCAGAACGGCGGGATCCGCAACCATAAGCGGGAAGCCTCCGGCGTATGGGACGGATGCCGCATCCGCCGCCTGACGCCGAGGGAATGCCTGCGGCTTCAGGGCTGGACAGATGAACGCATCGACCTTGTCCTACCCATTCAATCCGACGCCCAGCTCTACAAGCAGGCCGGGAACGGCGTCACCGTCAATGTGGTAGAGGCCATCGGAAAGCGGCTGGCCGCCGCCCATCTGGAGGTGACCGCTGTCGATTGACCTAAAAAGCCAGTTTTTCGGCTGCGAGATCGAGATGACGGGGCTGACCCGCCAGCAGGCGGCGGAAGCGGTGGCCGCGTTGTTCGGCACTGCGACCCGCCAAACGCATGAATCCCGCACATACGACCCATGGGAGGTCTCCGACCACGAGGGGAAAACATGGCGCTTTGTGTATGATTCCAGCATCCATGGATCCCATCGGGTTGGGCGGCAGCAGGCTTCCATCGGTGATCGCGCATACAAGGTGGAGATGAATTCCCCCAAGCTGGAGTACAGCGAGATGGGGAAACTTCAAGATGTAGTACGCACCCTCCGCCATGCGGGGGCTGTTGTCAATTCCTCCTGCGGGATGCACGTCCATGTGGACGCCTCCAAGCACACCCCACAGAGTTTGAAGAACGCGCTGTCCATCATGTACTCCAAGGAGGATATCCTGTTTAAGGTACTCAAGGTGGACGAGCGCCGGGTGGAACGCTGGTGCCAGAAGGTGCGGGAACCCATGCTGGAGAGGATCCGCAGGCTGCCCACCAACACCACCATGGAGCGCCTCAAACGGGAATGGTACGAGGGAGGCGATGGCAGCTGCGAGCACTACAACTGGACCCGGTACTACGCTTTGAATCTTCATTCGGTATTCTATCGCGGCACCTTGGAGTGGCGCTGTTTTGAGAGCACCCTCCATGCCGGCAAGGTGCGCGCCAATATTACGCTGGCGCTGGCTATCTCCGCCCAGGCCATCAATCAGAAACGGACAGTGATGCGGAAAACCGAGATCAGCGAGAACCCCGCCTTCACCTTCCGCACCTTTTTGCTCCGCCTCGACCTGATTGGGCCGGAGTACAAAAATGTGCGGGAACACTTACTTTCCAACCTCCCCGGCGACAGGGCCTGGCGGTATGACAAATCCCAGTATCCCAGCCTGCAAAACCGGCATCCGGAAGAAAGATAGGAGATGATGAGAATCAAAAAGCTGACGGAACAATACCATTTCCAGCGCGGGCATGAAATAGCAGAACAAGAAAAAAGTCGCGGTGCGCGAAGTGGGCGCAGCGGCACGCTGCTTTACTTTGCCTACGGCTCCAACATGAACCTGAACCAGATGGCCTTCCGCTGCCCGGATGCCCAGGTGGTGGATACTGTCCGGCTGGAGGGATACCGCCTTGCTTTCTGCATGAATGGCGGCGGGCATGGCGTTGCCACCATCCTGCCGGAGCCGGGCAGCTTTGTGGACGGCGTCCTCTGGCGCATTTCGGAACGGGATGAGCAGAGCCTGGACCACTATGAGGGATTTTCCCGGCTGTACGGAAAAGAACCCGTCACTGTGGTAGACCCGGATGGCCTGAAGCGGGAAGTCATGGCCTATACCATGAACAGCCCCTACAAGGACGTCCCCGCACTACCCTCTAAATCCTATCTGGAGGGCATCCTCAATGGCTGCCGACAGAATGGGATTGAAACCGCTTCTATTTTGGACGCTGTCTGGCGCACCCAGCGGGATACGCACCACAAGGTGATCCCTCGAAAAAAGCCCCGCCAGAAAAATGGCGAGGAACGATAAATCTGCTTTAGCCCCCGTGGGTTTGAGGTTTTCCCTCAAATCTGCGGGGGCTTTTTTTATTTTTCTGAAAAGGAGACTGTTATGAAAAATCTGAAAAGAACCTTGTCCCTGCTGCTGGCGGTTCTGCTCTGTTTTGGGCTGCTGTCCGTCAGCGCCCTTGCCGCCCAGCCGCAGTATGAAGGCACCATGTCCATGGTGGAGTACGCGGGCCGGGGATATTCATTTCCCGAAAACCTCCCGGCCCCCTTTGGCGGCTTCTCCTCCGACAGTTTTTATGGGCTGCGAATCAATGATGGCCATGGAATGCGGACAGCCTATTGCATTGAAATGGGCGTGCGTGTTTTCAGCAGCATCGGGTATGAAAGCCAGACTGATTACGCATCTTTTACGCAGGCGCAGAAAGAGCTCATCAATACAACACTCACCCTGGGGTATAACACAGAAACCGGGACCAAATATGGGGGCAGTGAGGTTGATGAATACGTGGCCACACAGACGATGATTTGGCTGATCGCCCACAATCAGCTTGGCACAGAGTATGAAGCGCCAATCGTTGCGGCGGTTATGGCCAACAATTCGTCGGCGGAACCGATTTTCCATGCCTTGCGCGCCAATGTGCTCAATTATCGCATCATTCCCTCCTTCACCACAGATAACCCGGCTGCGGTTGGGGCCTATACCCATGCCCTGCAGTACAATGAAAGCACCGGAAAAAATGAAACAACGCTGATAGACAAAAACAATGTGCTGGGTGATTTCTCCTTCAGCTGCCCCGGCGTGGATTTTTCCGTGGACGGGAACCAGCTGCACGTTTCCACCAGTGAAACGGAATTCGGAACCATCACCGCTGAAAAGAGCCTGCCCTCTTCCATCCCCGGTGTGGTCACCGGCGGCACGAAATACTGGCTGCGGGATACCTATCAGAATGTCGTCACCTTTGATGTGGAGGGCGAGACCCAGCCGGTGAAGTGCTACTTCTCCCTCGAAATCAGATCCGGTACCCTGCAGATTGTGAAAACCTCCGAGGATGGCGAGGTTTCCGGCATCCCCTTCCACATCTCCGGCAACGGGGTGGAACGGGATGTGGTGACAGGCTCGGATGGGACCATTGGGGTGGACAATCTCCAGGCCGGCACTTACACCATCACCGAGCGGTCACCGGACCGATACGTCCAGACCGCTTCCCAGCAGGTGACCATTTACCCCGGCCAGACCGCCAGCGTCAGCTTTTCCAATGTGCTGAAGAAGTTCACCGTCACCATGGAAAAGGTGGATTCCGTCACGGGGGAAGCCCAGGGCGACGCCTCCCTGGATGGCGCGGTGTACGGAATGTTCAAGGGAGAAACCCTGCTGGACACCTATACCACTTCCAGCGGTGGGAAATTCACCACCAAGGAATACCCCTGCGGCCCGGATTACTCCATTCGAGAGATCTCGCCCAGCGAGGGGTACCTGCTGGATGAAACCGTCTATCCTGTGGGCGCAGAGCCGGGGAACTTCACGCTGGAACACAACAGCGTCCCCATGACCGCAACGGAGGATGTGGTGCTCGGCTCCATTGCCATTACCAAGCACACCGACCAGCCCGCCATTCCAGAGCAGGACGCTCCTGCGCCTGAAACGGAGCCTCCCACCGAGGAAGAAGCTGCCGTCACGGAAGAACAGCAGCCCGAAAGCGCAGAGAAAACTCCCGCCCCCAACACACCTGAAAATGGCGCTGTTCCTGAAAACGGCTCCGAGCCTTCCAGTCAGCCGGAGGAAAACGAAGCTGCCGACGAAGGCCAGGCCGGGGATGGCAGCGCCACCCCAGAAAATGACACTGTGCAGGAACCAGCCGACAGCTCTGGGCCAGCAGCCGATGTTGACAAGCCTGATGCATCCGATGCGGAAGCAGAAGCTGTGCCGCTGGCCGTTACCAGCGATGAGGTGCAGATCGAGCAGCCGGAGGCCGGGGCTGAATTTCAGGTCTACCTGGCCAGTGCGGGCAGTTACGAGAACGCCAAAGAGTCTGAACGGGATATCCTGCTGACAGATTCCTATGGTTTCGCCCAATCGAAGGACCTTCCATACGGCCTGTATGTGGTGCATCAAACCGCTGGCGCCGAGGGGCAAAAATTCGTCCCGGACTTCTCCGTGTTCATTTCCGAGCATGGCAAAACCTATTACTTCATCCTGAACAACCCCACCTTTACCTCCCTCATCCGCTTTGAAAAGAGGGACGCCGAATCCGGCGAGATCATCCCGCTGGCCGGCACCTCCGTGAAGATCCGCAATGCGGATACCGGCGAATGGGTGGTGCAGCACATCAACTATCCAAGCCCCATGGACATCGACACCTTCGTGACGGATTCCACAGGGACTCTCATGCTGCCGGAGGCCCTGGGCTTTGGAAATTACGAGTTGTATGAGCAGCAGAGTCCCTGGGGTTACGTTCTGGATAATGAGCCGGTACCCTTTGTGGTGGATGGCACCCAGGACGTTGTTACCGTGACCAAGTACAACACGGTGCAGAAAGGCACCATCACCGTCCGCAAGGAGGGCGAGGTGTTCAGCCATGTGGCAGAAGCCGGTGGCCTCTACCAGCCGCAGTATGAGGTGCAGGGCCAGCCGGGCGCTGTTTACGACATCACCGCTCTGGAGGATATCGTCACCCCGGACGGCGTCGTTCACGCAAAGGCCGGAGAACTGGTGGCTACCCTGGCCACTGGTAGCGATGGGACCGCCACATCGGAGCCCTTGTATCTGGGCCGCTACCAGGTTTCTGAACGGACAGCGCCCGCAGGCATGGTGCTGGATCCCGAGCCGAAGAAAATCACCCTTGCCTACGCCGGTCAGGAGGTGTCTGTCACCACCGCCGACGTAGGCTTCGTCAATGAACGGCAGAAGGTAGAGATCAGCCTCCAAAAGCTGCTGGAGCAGGATGAGGCCTTCTCCATCGGGATGAATGAGGAATGGAAAAACATCACCTTCGGCCTGTTCGCCGCAGAGGAAATCATCGCCGCCGATGGCAGTTCCATCCCCGCCGATGGCCTCATTGAGACCACCGGCATCGATGAAAATGAGAACGCCGCCTTCAAAACCGACCTCCCCTGCGGGGCCTCGCTGTATGTAAAAGAGATTGGTACGGATGAGCACTACCTGTTGAGCGATGAGAAATACCCTGTGGTGTTCGAGTACGCCGGACAGGACGTTGCCACCGTGCAGCTAAAGGTCAATGACGGAGAAGCCATCGAAAACAAGCTGAAGTATGGCAAGGTATCCGGCTGGAAGGTGGACCAGGATGGAGTCAAATTGGGCGGCGCCGTGATCGGCCTGTTCCGCTTTGACGAAACTGAGTTCACAGAAGAAACCGCCCTCATGGTCACCGAGAGCGATCCCGACGGGTACTTTGCATTTGACAAGGTACCCGTTGGCAATTGGGTCATTCGTGAGATCGCAGCACCGGAAGCCTTCGTGCTGAGCGAGGAAGCCTTCCCTGTGGAAATCACCGAAGATGGGCAGGCCGTTGAGATCACCATGGAAAACCAAATCATCCGGGGTACTGTGGAAACCACCAAGGTAGACGCCGACTTCCCGGAGAACACGCTGTCCGGGGCCATCTTCGAGGTGTACGCCGATGTAGACCACAACGGGGAGTTCGACCCCGACACCGACAAGCTGGTGGGTGAAATGGCTGAGTCCGAGGGCGGCATCTATCAGCTGAAGGACTTGCAGTACGGAGATTACTTCCTGCACGAGAAGGAAGCCCCTGCATTTTTCCAGCGTGACGAGGGGTACTATCCCTTCTCCATCACGGAAAACGGCGCCATCGTGCGGGTGGAAACCGAGGCTGGCGTGGGCTTCCTCAACCATGTGCAGACCGGCTCTCTGAAGGTGGTAAAGACAGCCGATGACGATAAGATTGAAGGACGCACCTTCAAGATCACCGGCACCGACTTCATGGGCAACGCCTATGAGCAGGAGTTCCAGACCGATGAGAACGGTGAGATCAACGTCACCCTCCGGGTGGGCGAATACACCGTTTCCGAGGTGGCCGGTGAGGATGCCGAACAGTATATCCTGCCGGATGACCAGACCGTGGAGATCCAGGCTGGCGAAACCGTCACCGTGGCGATGCACAACAAGCTGGTGCCGGAAGTTCCCACCGTTCCTCAGACGGGGGACAGCCCCTGGATGCCCGCAGTTTTGATTGGCCTTTCCGCACTGGCGCTGCTGGCAGGCGGCGGGCTCCTCGCCATGCACCTTGTGGGCAAAAAGAAGAGATCCGCAGGCGGCCATGACAGGGACCAGGATATCCGATGAAAACCTTTCTGAAAGGTTTCTGCATCGGCCTGCTGTGCCTGAGCCTGTTGGGGCTTGCGTGGTTTTTGGTGCTCCAGCCGGGGCTGACCAATGGTGAAGCGCAGGCCCTAAAAGATGAATACACAGTACAGCCCCTCC
>CAJLWS010000035.1 GCA_905210385.1 uncultured Eubacteriales bacterium
TAAATACTTATCCATATCAAGAGTGGTTCTTCCAAGCTCTTTATCTTTCGCGTGTGCCGTCAGGATCGTCTGCTTTAAGAAATCCGACCGGATTCCATTCAGTCCCGACTGGGCCAGTGTCACTCCGTCCGGATTACTCATAGGAATCATGTGAACCGCCACCTGCTGAAACAGATCCGAAAGGGCTGTATTGTCATAATGACCCATATCATAAAAATTCAACGCCGTCTCCAGCTGCTTCATCATCAGAAGCGGCGTCATATACTCTCTCGCATGGATCGCACCCTGCATCAGAATATGCTTCGGCGCATTGACATTTCCCACGATCACCTCGTAGATGTCCCGTCCATCCTGGGATCTGCCAATCACATTGACCTGCATTTTATCGCCGTACCGCTCTTTCAGGGCATTGATATCCGCCACCATCTGGTCATAAGTATATTTCTCCACCGGTTTCACCACCGGATTTGGGATCATCGCATCCAAAAAATCATTAGAAGGGATCAACGCATTACCAACTGCACTGCTCACATTCTCCTCTTCCCGGATACCCGGTCCAATTTCCTTCACCGCATCCCGGCCCTGGCCCAGGCGGGTCTCCCCCATGGAGAACCAGGAACCGGACTTCTGGATGATGTCCAGCCGGACGGCCAGGTCCACCAGTTCACCCAGCTTGGAGATACCCTCTCCATACATGATCTCGAACTCCGCCTCCCGGAAGGGGGGAGCCACTTTATTCTTCACGATCTTGGCCCGGGTGCGGTTGCCCACCACCTCAGAGCCGTTCTTGATGGCCTCGATCCGGCGCACCTCAATGCGCACCGAGGCGTAAAACTTCAACGCCCGGCCGCCAGTGGTAACCTCAGGATTGCCGTAGACCACGCCCACTTTCTCCCGCAGCTGGTTGATAAAGATGACGATGCAGTTGGTCTTGGAGATGGAGCCGGCCAGCTTGCGCAGGGCCTGGCTCATCAGCCGGGCCAGCAAACCCACATGGGAGTCCCCCATGTCTCCCTCAATCTCTGCACGGGGCGTCAGGGCAGCTACCGAATCCACTACCACCACGTCTATGGCGCCGGAGCGCACCAATGCCTCACAGATCTCTAGTCCTTGCTCTCCGGTGTCCGGCTGGGAGATGAGCATGGAGTCGATATCCACCCCCAGGGCCCGGGCATAGGTGGGATCCAGAGCGTGCTCGGCGTCAATAAATGCCACCTCGCCTCCCCGCTTCTGGGCCTCCGCCACAATGTGCAGGGCCAGGGTGGTCTTACCCGAGGACTCGGGGCCGTAGATCTCAATGATGCGCCCCTTGGGCACGCCACCGACCCCCAGGGCAATGTCTAGGGAGAGGGAGCCGGTGGGGACAGCCTCCACCACGATATGGGAGTTCTCTCCCAGCCGCATGATGGAGCCCTTTCCAAACTCCCGCTCAATCTGAGCAATGGCGGTATCCAGCGCTCGCTTCCTATCGGAGGCGGGGGATGGGCTGTCCACCGCCACGCGTTTTTTCTCTGCCATACTTTTTCTCTTCCTTTCCAGGTCGACGTTTTGCCGACCCCCACTCATTTCTCCATGCTCCGCCGGACTCAACTCATTCAGATTCCCCGTCCCGCTGATCCAACGGACGGATTCCCGTCACTACCCGCCAGTTCCCGCCGGCGTCCTGGAAGGAATGGATGTCTATATATCCTTGGCGACGCAAGATGTACTCCACGTCAGGCGCTTGGTTCCATCCCACCTCATAAGCCAGCATACCCTCCTGGCACAACGCCGCTTTCCACCGATCACTCACCGCCCGGTAGAAGCTCAATCCATCCTCCCCGCCGTCCAGGGCCTGCCTGGGCTCATAATCCCGCACGGACGGTTCCAGCATTTCCAGATCTCCGGTGGGAATATAGGGGGGATTACACAGAATCAGGTCAAAGTCCCGTAGCAGCACCGGCGGAGGCGCTAGCGCGTCTGCCCGTGCAGCGCTCACCCGGGCTCCTAGGCCGCACCGCTGAATATTCTGCCGGCAGGTCCGCAAGGCGTCCTCCGACCAGTCGGCCAGCACCACATGACAGTCCGGGCAGTTGTCCGCCACCGCCAGCCCTACACACCCGCTGCCCGCGCACAGGTCCAGCACCCGAGCAGGTCGGTTCAGTCCTCGGACAAACAGGATGCCCCGTTCCGCCAAAGTCTCGGTGTCCGGTCTGGGGATGAGCACATCCCGGCAGATGTTCAGGGTCAGACCGTAAAATTCCCATTCCCCGATGATATACGCCACCGGCTCTCCCTTCAGTCGGCGCTCCAATAGCGCGGCGAAACGCTGCTCTACCCCGTCCGGAGCATAGAGAGACAGGTCCCGGAGCAACTCTTGGCGGCTCTTGCCCGCAGCGTGGGCCAACAGCTCCCGTGCCTCCAGCTGGGCCGCCTCCACCCCTGCCCGGCGCAGGGCCCGGCGGGCATCCAGATATAGATTATTATAAGTGGCTGCCACGACCTCGCTCCCTTTTCCTCACATTGTCCCCGCTGGTTCCAAACAGACCTTCACTGCGGACTCACCAGCGGTCCGCCCCCTTCTCCTCCGGCAGAACCAGTTTGAGAGCGGCGATGCCCACCTCGATCATGGAGTCGTCCGGCTCAAAGGTGGTGAAGTTCTGCATCCACATCCCCGGGGCCCGCAGGAAGCGGGACACCGGGCCGTCATGGCCGCCCACATAGCGATTGAACTCGTAGGTCACCCCCACGATGAGGGGCAGCAGCAGCAGGTGAAGCAGCATCCGCAGCCAGGTGTTCTCGATCTCCAGGGGAGTAAAGATGATGATGGACAGGAAGATGGATACCACGATGACCACGAAGAGGAAGCTGGTACCGCACCGTGGGTGATGCCGGGGCTGCTTTCTCACGTTTTCTACCGTCAGCTCCAGCCCGTTCTCGTAGCAGTAGATGGTCTTATGCTCCGCTCCGTGGTACTCGAAGACCCGGTGGATCTCCTTCAGCCGGGAGCACAGGAAGAGGTAGAGCAGGAAGATGACTACCTTCAGCACCCCCTCCAGCACCGCCCGGAACCAAAGGGGCATCCCCGTCCATACCAGACCGATCAGTCCCGTGACAGCGGTGGGCAGCAGGATGAACAGCCCCACGGAAAAGGCGATGCCCAGCACCGCCGCAATGGTGATGATGAGGGAAGCCGCCTTTTCCTCTGAAAAGTGCTCGGCAATCCACTTGTCTAGGCCGGTAAGTTCCTCTGGTTCTCCGGTTCCGTCGTCAGATACCTCTGCAGAGTGCATCAGCGCCTTTACTCCATTGACCATGGAACCGCAAAATACGAATACCCCCCGGACGAAGGGTATCCTAGCCAAGCCCGTCCGCTTTTTCACTGGGCTGGTGGTAATATCCAATGTACCATCCGGCTTGCGCACTACCACCGCCCGGCGCTCCGGCCCCTGCATCATAATCCCCTCGATGAGGGCCTGCCCACCGCAGGTTGTCTTATAGGGTGTTGAGCAAACCTGCGGATCTTTCTTTGCCATTCGTGTTTCTCCTTTGAACGGTCCGGCCCCTGGAAGCGGCCCTGTCCTTGGCCTGCGGCCTGAACCTGCGGTTTCTTCCAGAAACTCGGTCTTATTTTATCAGTCTTCTCGGAAAATTGCAACCGAGAAAATCGAACTTTTGTTTCATTTTTCAATCCCCATGGATCGGCAGGCGCAGGGTGACCATGCAGCCGCCTCCCTCCGCGTTCCCAATTTCCATGGTGCCGTTGTGCGCCTGTATGATCTCCTCGCACACCGCCAAACCAATACCGGAGCCCCGTGCTTTGGACGAGCCCTTATAGAATTTGTACTTAATAAAAGGCAGTTCCTCCTCCGGCACACCGGGGCCATAGTCCCGGATGCGGATCAGCACATCGTCCCCCGACTGTCGGATGGATACATCTACCCTGCCCCCGGATCCGCCGTGCTTGTCGGCATTATCCAGCAGGTTACAGAACACCTGCCGCAGCCGCTCCGGGTCGCCGCTGATGGGGGGGAATTCCTCCTCACACTCATCGTACACCAACTCCAGTCCCTTGCGTCGGAAAAACTCCCGGTAGGTGTACACCGCGTCCTCCAGCTCCGCTTTGATGTCCATAGGCTCCACCGACAGGTTAAACCGCCCAGTCTCGATCCGGGAGAACTCTAGCAGCTCTTCCACCATATTGGTCAGCCGCCGGGCCTCGGAAACAATGATGCCCATGCCTTTCTTCACATCCTGGGCATCCCGTACCTCGCCGTTATATAGGGTCTCCGCCCAGCCGTTGATGGCGGTCAAGGGGGTGCGCAGCTCATGGGACACCGAGGAGATGAATTCCGACTGGGTCTTCTCCGCCTGGTCGATCTTCAGGGACATATCGTTGATGGCGTCCACCAGGTCGCCAATCTCGTCATCTGACCGCTTTTCCAGCTGGACACCATAGCTGCCCGTAGCGATACGCTTGGCTGTTTCCGTCACCCGGGACACCGGCTCCAGCACAGACCGGCTGAAATAGACAGTATAGATCCACATCATAGCCACGATAAACAATCCCACCGCCGCCATGCTCAGTACCACCCGGATCATCTGGGCATCCATCAGCCGCAGGGAGGTAACGAACCGCACTACTCCCACCAAGGTGCCGTTGTAGACAATGGGAGCGGACACCGCCATAATATGATCCCCGGTGGAGGGATCCTCTCCCTCCCAGGAACGCATGGTCTGGGTCTCGATGGCCTGGGTCACATCGGGCGTACCGGGAAAACCTCCGGAGATGTCCATCAGAGAGGTCATACGCACCCAGCCCGTGGCGCTGAGAAACTGCACCTCGATGACGTCCCGGTCCTCAAATTGATTGATGAACTGCCGGGCGGAATACAGGTAGGTACTCTCGGTAAAGTTTCGGAACATCCCTGCCGCTGTCTGAGCGCTACTCTCCAGGGAAGCCCGCATGGTGGAGATATAGTAGTTGGAGATGGCCAGGGTCAGGGCGGTCACCGCTACGGCCACGATGCAGAAGGTTGTCAAAACAGAGTTGATCAGCCACCGTCGGCGGATGGCTCCTGAGGAATGTTTTTTCTTCTTTTCCCGTTTCTCTTTCTTTTCGGGCTCTTCCCCTTCCGGCTTGCTCTTTTCCCTGCGGATGGGCTCCTTCCGTTTTCTTCGATGGCTTCTGGCAGCCTGCCGCTGCTGCTGTTTCTCCTCTTCAGACACCGTACGCACCTCCTCCCTTTCCATCTCTTTCGCTCAGGTTCAGGCCCACGCTGCCCTCCGGCACCTAAGGCTCCTCACTTGCAGCCGCAATCTCAAGCAATCGAAACGCAGGCGGGGAGCCGGGGACCCTGTTTGCATTCCAACTGCCGGAAATAGACCCCGCCGCGCCTGACTCAGACCCCCCACTTGTACCCGTAGCCCCACACCGTGGTAACATAGGTGGGATTCTGGGGATCATCCTCCAGCTTAATGCGCAGCCGGCGGATGTTCACGTCTACAATCTTCAGCTCCCCGATATAGTCCTTTCCCCATACTGCCTCCAGAATTTCCTCCCGTGACAGGGCCTTCCCTGGATTGTCCATGAACAGCTTGACGATGGAGTACTCCACCTGGGTGAGTTTGATCCGCTGGCCATTCTTCTCCAGGGTGCGGTTGCGGGTGTTGAGCAGGAAGGGAGGCTGGCTGATCTCATCCTTGTCCCGCAGTGTCTCGCCCCCCGCCCGGCGGTAAAGGGCATCCACCCGAGCGGTAAGTTCTGCCGGGGAGAAGGGCTTGGTCACATAGTCGTCCGCCCCAGTCATCAGCCCCGTCACCTTATCCATCTCCTGGGTACGTGCGGTGAGCATGATGATGCCAATCTGGGGATTGCCCGCCCGGATACGGCGGCACACCTCGAAACCGTCAATTTCCCCAGGGAGCATGATATCCAGCAGCACCACCTTGGTATCCGGATTCTTCCGGATCTGCTCCAGGGCCTCTTCCCCATCTCCGGCCTCTATGGTCTCATAACCCGCCCGTTTCAGATTGATGACCACAAAGCTGCGAATATTCGGTTCGTCTTCCAATACCAAAACCTTTCTCATGACAGGCTCCTTTCCCGCTCATTATCCGGACCAGGACGTGGTGATCAGCCGAAAGCGCTGTGTCAGCTGCTCCTGGTCCACCTCACAGTCCCATATATTTTCGTTCAAGGTGGCGGCGTAAATGGTAGTGCCGTCGTTGTTCAGGACAAACCTGCCAGCACGGCTGGCCCTGGTTTCACGGTTATTCCCAGTCAGGGTATAAATGCTCAGGAACGCCGTGGGTTCACTCTCGTCCGCGTCCGGCCAGTAGTAGAAGACCACCGCCCGCTCTCCCCGGCTGCTGAGGCTGTCGTCCCTGGCCACGGTGATATTGCCTGGCCAGCTGTCCGGCAGCAGAAGATACCATCCGTCCGTGACCGAGTGGTAGGTGACACAACTAGTAGCCGGTTCACCCTGGCTGTCAAACTGCCGCCAGTGGATCACATAGTAGGCGGGGGTTGATGCCGGTGGCGACAAAGCGGCAGAGCTCTCTACATCCCCTTCCAGACTGGGCACCTGGACGGGCAACGGAATTTCCAGCACTCCGTCCCCGTTAATATCTGTGGCCGCCACATCCGTATAGGCGCGGAATGTGGCTGAGCTGATGCCGCTGGCCTCATCCCGGGTCACATTGCGCAGCCCATCCGGCCCCAGGGTGAGAATATCCGTGAGAACGCCCCCATCCGTTTCCGCAGTGACATAGACGCATGGGGTCCCGTCAGATAGAACCCCGGAGTTCCCCGCAATCCCTTCCACAATATTGTCCGACAGCGGGGCGGTGTAGACCATAGTCATGACGCCCTCCTGATATCGGTAATATTCCGCCCGGTTTCCTCCCACCTGCCCGGTGCTGTTCTGCTGCAGTACCAGCAGTTCCCTGCCGTTGGCGGCATCGCCGTCCAGGTCATCCACCAGGTAACTGGCGTTATAGGTGGTGTTCATCAGCTCTACAGCCCCGGTGGTATTGATCATATGGGTGGTGAGAATATGGACCCGGGCGCTCATCTGCCAGCTGATGATCAGCTCCTCTACCCCATCCCCCGTCAGATCCTCATAGGCCACAGAATTGATGGAGGTGCCGTCCCCGGCAATCTCATGGGTCCTTACAAATTCCCCATCATTTCCACGTCGGAATAGGCACACCCGTAGAGGCTGCTCCTCCGCAGCAGTCACCCGGAGAAAAACCACGGCGGTCTCTTGCACCCTGTCATTGTCCAGATCCAGAAGCTGAACAGTGGAGGTATTGCTGCCATAGCTGATGGTGGCGTACTCTGCACCCAGCTCGTCCATGGTCTCCTGGATGGTCTCCTCCAGGCTGGTATATGCTTCTGGCAATGCCGGCAGAATATAGAGGTCGTCCACAGACTGGAACAGGCAGCCGGTGCACCCCAGCATCAGCAATCCCGCCAGGGCGATCAGCCTAAGTCCGCCCAAAAATCTTTTCCTCACGCAGCATCCTCCTTTCTCGCCAGGCTCCATCTTACTGCCCAGTCCCGGCGACTCCGGCCCGGCCCGGCACAGTACAGTTATTTTACATTGTAACATAAAACTACAGCCTTTGACTATGAATTTTTCATAAAAATTCAGGAAAAAACCTCCTGAAAAAATTTTTGAAATTCGTGCTTTACAACGCCGTCAAATCCTGCTATACTATTTTAGCGTTCAGATCATTAGTCCACGCGCCCGTAGTTCAATTGGATAGAGCGTCAGATTCCGGTTCTGAATGTTGGGGGTTCGAGTCCCTTCGGGCGTACCACGTCGGAGCAAAGTTCGCTTTGCTCCGACGTCTTTTTATGCCTGTGGCAAAAAAGACGTCATCCGCCCGCTCCCTTGCTCCTCCTTTCCAACTGCGACCCGCTGCGCTGGGCTCGCAGTTGGTAGGCCGCCCTGCGGGCGGCATTTTTCCCATTAAGAAATATCGATTTTAACCGCTCTTTCCAAAATAGAAGGACATCTGCTTTGCAGATGTCCTTCTATTTTGGGTTCCGCCGCACAGGACCCGCTGGGCGGAGATGGCCACCACATGCCGCTGGGCGATCTGCCGGCAGAAGAAGAGCAGAGATGCGTCCACATCAGCCATGCCGGGCAGGTCCTTGGCGTCCACCGCCTCATCCAGGCAGTCCACCAGCTCCTGGATGCCGCAGGTGAGCGCCCGGTGACGGGTGTGGAACGCCTCCCGCATCCGCTCCACCCAGGGCCAGTCGGCGTCGGGCTGGAAGGAGGACGCCTTAAAATACCGCTGGTTGTCCGTGTAGTCAAAGGAATAGGTCTCCAGGGGCGGACGGCCCTGGGCCGCATACTCCCGGGCGGCCACAGCGGCGACGATGGAGGAGTCCAATCCGCCGGACAGGAACACGCACAGGGGCACGTCGCTCACCAGCTGCCGCCGGATGGCGGAGGTAAGCAGCTCCCCCACATGGGCCACCGTGTCCTCGTAGCCCTCCTGGTGGGGACGGCTGACCAGCTCCCAGTAGCGCCAGGTGCGGATGTTCTCCCCCTCCACGCTCAGCATGTGGGCGGGCTCCAGGGCCCGGATCCTGGCGAACACTCCCTTTTCCGGCGTGCGGGCCGGGGCGATACCCATCAGTTCCCGCCAGGTGTCGCCGTCTGCCTCCGGCCTGAAGCCAGGGTAGCGGAACAGGGCCTTGGGCTCCGAGGCAAAGAGGAAGGCACCGTCCTGGACGGCATAGAAGAAGGGCTTAACGCCGAATCGGTCCCGGCCGCACAGCAGCCGGCGGCGGGCCCCGTCCCAAAAGGCGAAGGCAAAGATGCCCTCCAGATGGGCGCACACCCCGTCCCCGTACTCCATGCAGGCATACAGCAGCGCCTCGGTGTCCGTGTTCGTCTCAAAGACATAGCCCGCCCCCTCCAGCTCCCGGCGCAGGGCAGGGTGTTGTAAAGCTCTCCGTTGTAGCACAGGACGAACTCCGCCTCCCCCATTCGCCGGACCATGGGCTGGGCGCCATGGTCCGGGTCGATGACCGCCAGCCGCCGGTGGGCCAGCACGCACCCCTCGCTCTGCCAGACGCCCCGGTCGTTCGGCCCCCGCCGCCGCAGCGCCTGCGCCATATCCGCTCCGACCTGCCTCCACTCCGGCGTGGACAGGTCCCGCCTCCCGTTACAAAATCCCGCGATCCCGCACATGGGCAAATTCCTCCTTTTGATACCGCAATCTATGCCGCGGCCAGCGATTCTGTGCTTTTCCTCCCATGGCAGTCCTTTGTTCGCCTTGTCAGAACCCACAAAAGTTTCCCCTCTGCCGCCCGGCAGAATCTCCCCCACCCGGCACTTGACGGCCTGGAGGGGCTGTGGTAAACTACAGGTACTTTCCCTTTCGGGGAGGGGAGCTATACGACTGACGGAAGTGGAGCAAACCACATGAAGTATAGCGGGCGTGGGATGCGCCTGAATGCCGACCGTCTGGGCGCGCCTATCTGGGTGCGCCCTTTTTGCGTATCCAGGGGCGAATTGCAAAAGGAGGAATTCCCATGAAAACCGACATTGAGATCGCCCAGGCCTGTGAAAAGAGGAAGATCACGGAGGTGGCCCGGACCGCCGGAATTCCGGAGGAGTACCTGGAGCAGTACGGCAACTACAAGGCTAAGGTAGACTACCGCCTGCTCAAGGACTGGAAGGACCGGCCCGATGGAAAACTAATCCTGGTCACCGCCATTACCCCCACCCCCGCCGGCGAGGGCAAGACCACCACCTCCGTGGGTCTCACCGACGGGCTGCGGAAGATCGGCAAGAACGCCGTGGCCGCCCTGCGGGAGCCCTCCCTGGGCCCGGTGTTCGGCATCAAGGGGGGAGCCGCCGGCGGCGGGTACGCCCAGGTGGTCCCCATGGAGGACATCAACC
>CAJLWS010000036.1 GCA_905210385.1 uncultured Eubacteriales bacterium
GAAAACGAAAGACACCCCTGATGGGTTTCTTTCGTAACTATCTTCCTTTCCGAAGACAGAGACAATCCTATTTTTCTGACAGTCTCGCTTCAGCCTGTCAAAGGCTATTCTTCCTGTAAATAGCCGAACTTTTCCTGAAACAGGCCGTCGGCAAAGGCCCGCAGCTGGCGGCAGTAGTCGTCGTAGGCTTCCAGCAGCCGCTCTCCCTCCGGAGTCAGCTCCGCGCCGCCGCCGCCTCGCCCGCCGGTGATGGAGTGCAGCAGCGGAAAGCCCAGGGCGGCCTGGGCGTGCTTGGTGATGGTCCACGCCTTGGAATAGGCCATGTTCATGGACATGGCTGCCGCCCGCAGCGAATGCAGCTCCTGCACCCGGTGCAGCAACTGTGCTACCCCTGGCCCGAAGCATTTCTCGTCGGAAAACAGCCGGACCGCCAGATTGTACGTTAATTTCTGTTCCATGCCGTTATTGTATCAGCTTCCGGCTCCTGCGTCAACCTTGACGGTGGGGCCGGAACATGCTATTCTTGTAAAAAAACAGGGAATTGAGGGATTTTCATGAAGGTTCTCATTCGCGGCGCCGGGGATATCGCCTCCGGCATTGCCCTGCGGCTGCACCGGGCCGGGATGCAGGTGGTCATGACTGACCTGCCCGCTCCCACTGCCATCCGCCGCACGGTCTGCTTTTCCCAGGCTATCCTGCTGGGGGAGATGACGGTGGAGGATGTGACCGCCCGTCGGGCGGACAGCGTCGAGGAGGCGGAGAGCCTGCTGCGCCGGGGCCTGATCCCGGTGCTGGCGGACCCGGACTGTGCCTGCCGCGCCCAGCTGCGGCCCGACGCCCTGGTGGACGCCATCCTGGCCAAGCGCAACCTGGGCACGAAAATAGACGATGCGCCGGTTGTTGTCGGCATCGGACCCGGCTTCACGGCGGGGGAGGACTGCCACGCCGTGGTGGAGACCATGCGGGGCCATACCCTGGGCCGGGTGATCTACCGGGGAAGCGCCCTGCCCAACACCAACATTCCCGGGCTCATCGGCGGATACGCCGGGGAGCGGGTGCTGCGGGCCCCGGCGGACGGGATATTCTGCCAGAAGCTGGAAATTGGCGCGGTGGTCCGGGCTGGGGACATAGCCGGAGAGGTGGACGGAGAACTCATGAAATGCACCATTGACGGCGTATTGCGTGGGATTTTAGCCGACGGAACGCCTGTCTTCAAGGGGATGAAGTCCGGCGACGTGGACCCCCGGTGCAAGCCGGAGTATTGCACCACCGCGTCGGATAAAGCCCTGGCTGTAGGCGGCGGCGTGCTGGAGGCCGTCCTGAATCTCAGCGGAACGCCGAGAAGCTCATGTCTTTAAGAAAATTTCAGATGCTTTAGGTCCGGCCACAGGGACTCTGCCGCCTGGGAAATGGCGGACCGGTCGGACGCGGATAGGGATACAAAGGGCTGTACCGTGACGGTATGGCCCTTTTTCTGCCATTTTGCGGCAATAATCCCGTCCAAAAGTACTGTAGGGGACACGATGCCCGCCAGGCTGAACACCTGGCGCAGGTGCTCCGGGGCCAGGTAGAGACTCTCCTTCTTCTCATGACTCAGCAGCAGCTGGTCGAAGCCCGCCAGGAACAGGCAGCGGGGGATATCCGGCGGCTCCGGGAAGCCCTCCGGATAGAAGTATGTCCGCCCATCGCAGACAATGCTCCGGACCGGCAGCTGATCCAGCCACCCCTTTACCTGGGTCGAAGAAGCGCGGAAAAAGTACATCAGGTCGTGAACGGTGGTGGGACAGGTGTGGACAAGGGCTCTTTTGACCCGGGACAAAGCCGATTTTTCCCGGGACAGGGGCGGGATAAGCCGGGACAGACAGAGGGTTTTCTCCTCCCGGACGGCGTAGTGGAGAAAGCCTCGCTGACACAGCTGGCGGATGCCGCCGCCCCAGGGATGGAACAGGCTGCCCTCCTCGGCCGGGGTCATGCCCTGGGTTCGGCACAGGTCCTTCAGCTGCTCCCGGGTCTGGGGACCGCCCGACAGAGCGTTCAGGATCACCTGAGTGAACAGCTCCTGACGTTGGGGCGACAGAGACCAATCCGGGCGGCTGTTCCAGAAATCGGGGATGGTCCAGTCATGGCTGCGATACAGGTCCGGGTCCAGATACAGGGCCTGGTCCTCCTCCGGGAAAATGTGCAAAGTACCCCGGAGGGTCCAGTTTTTCACCAGCCGGGCCTGGGCCAGAGCCGGGGAGAAATCCGTGGAACGGATGGCCAGACCGTGGAGGGCCTGGGGCAGGAACTGGGCCTGGACCCCGCAGAGCCCGGCGGCCACGTCGATCATTTCTCCCGGGCGGGTCAGATATTGGGCCGCCAGCTGGCGGGCCTTGATTTCGTCAACGGTCATTGGGGAGTACCTCCGGAGCAGAACTGTCTGCATGATACCAGAGAGGGAAATTTCTGTCAATGCGGGAGGGGGGCTGCGCCTTGCAAAGGGGAGGGAGATATGGTATAGTTTAGGATAGTTATCTGCAAAGTGAGGAACTTTTTATGACCTTGATGGACTATTGCATGCAATATATCGACGAGATCATGGACGGGAAGCGGCCTGCCCCGGAGGGTATCACCCTGACGGAGACGGACCCTGTGGCCCGGGGCATGGAGCTGCTGCAGAAGGTGGGGGACTTTCCTACCCTGGCCCGGCTGTGCGCCGCCCAGGACGGCACCCAGATCCCCCGGGAGGTATACGACAGCTTTGACCCCGGCGCGGCCATAAGCATGTTCCTGGGCCGGGACGGGGAGCAGGAACCCCCGCAGGAGCCGCAGCCGGACCCGGACGCCGGAAAGCACGCCTTCCAGGTGCTGCTGGACTGCGTGGCCCTGGACGACGACCTGGTGCAGTATCTGACCCAGGTGCTGCGGGACCGGGACTGGGCCGGGTTTTACAAGCTGTCCCAGATCACCACGAAAATGGACCTGAACCCGGAGGAATTTCTGTTCTGGCTGGGGAACAAGGAGCTGTGGGCCGACGATGAGGAGCGGGCCTGCGCCGCCGTGATGGACGCGTGCATGGAGCGGCTGCGGCAGGAGGGGCGGCTGGAGCTGATGGCGGCCCTGCTGTCCGGGGACCGGCACACCTTCGAGAGCTTCTGTTGCGAGGCGCCGGAGCTGGTCCACCTGCCCCAGGCCACCTATGACTGGTACTGCCGCAACTATCTGGACCGGGATTACCCCTTCCGGATGCTGCTCAAGTGCAACGGGGTGACGTTTCCCCGGCGAAAGGAGGGCTGACGCCATGGATTACCGCATTCTGGTCATCAATCCCGGCTCCACCTCCACCAAGATCGCCGTGTTTCACGGGCAGACGCCCTTGATGCAGAAAACGATCCGCCACAGTGGAGAGGAGTTGGCCCCCTTCGGAGCCATTATGGACCAGGCCCCTTTCCGCCGCCGGTGCGTGGAGGAGGCGCTGGCGGGCTTCGACCTGACCACTCTGGATGCAGTGTGCGCCCGGGGCGGTATGCTGCCGCCGTGCCCCAGCGGGGCCTTTGCGGTGGACGGGGACATGATCGAGTATCTGGCCGCCATCACCCAGGGGGCACACGCCTCCAACCTGGGATGCGTGGTGGCCCGGGACATAGCGGAGCCGCTGGGTATACCGTCCTTCGTGTACGATCCTGTGGCGGTGGACGAAATGCCGCCTATGGCCCGGATCACCGGGATTCCGGAGCTGCCCCGGCGGATGATGGGGCACGCCCTGAATACCCGGGCCATGGCCATTCGCTGCGCGGAAACGGTGCTGCACAGGCCCTTGGACCGGTGCCGCCTGATCGTGCTGCACCTGGGCGGCGGCGCGTCGGTGCGGCTGTTCATCGGCGGCAAAATGGTGGACAACGTCCGGGATGACGAGCTGCTGTTTGCGCCGGAGCGCTGCGGTGGGATCGCCGCCGAGCAGCTGGTGGGGCTGTGCTTCTCCGGGAAATATGACCGGGCAGGCGTCATGAAGCTGGTACGGGGACGGGGCGGACTGCTGGCCCACCTGGGTACCAGCGACGCCATGGAGGTGGAGCGGCGCATGGCCCGGGGCGATGAGAGGGCCAGGCTGGTGTACGATGCCATGCTGTATACCGCCGCCAAGTCCATCGGCGTGGAGCTGCCCGAGACCGCCCCCGCCACCTGGGGCAACGCCTTGTACGAGGTGTTCGACCAGAAGGTGGAGGAGCATCTGGTGCAGCCCACCTTTATCACCATGCACCCGGTGGATGTCTCCCCGCTGGCTAAGCGATCTGTAAAGGATCCGCGCCTGACAGAGCGGTTTGAGCTCTTTATCTGTTGCAATGAGATGGGCAATGCCTTCTCTGAGCTGAACGACCCCATGGACCAGCGCCAGCGGTTCCAGAAGCAGGTGGAGCTGCGGGAGGGTGGCGATGAAGAGGCTGGCATGATGGATGAGGACTATATCACCGCCCTGGAGTATGGGCTGCCCCCCACCGGCGGGCTGGGTATCGGCATTGACCGCTGCGTGATGATGCTCACCAACAACGACTCCATTCGGGAGGTTCTGCTCTTCCCGACGATGAAGCCCTTAGATTGAGTCGAAGCATACCGGTAAACGTGTTTTTACCGGTATGCTTTTGCATGTTTTGAAAAAGGAAAAGTCTTATCTTTTATTGAGGTGACAAATTTGAGCTCCCAAGTAAAAAGAAGGCGGGTACTGAGTGCCTCCCAGGTGGTTGCCATCTCCTTTGCCGCCGTCATTCTGACCGGTACTCTGCTGCTAATGCTGCCGATAGCCTCTGTGTCTGGGACGAGTTGTGGGTTTCTCCCGGCACTGTTCACTGCCACGTCCGCCACTTGTGTGACGGGACTGATCGTTGTGGATACCCTGACGGCCTGGACCCTGTTTGGCCAGGTGGTCATCATCCTGCTCATCCAGCTGGGCGGCCTGGGCTTTATGACCATCATCTTTCTCATGGCGCTGCTGGTCAAGCGCAAGCTGTCGCTGAGCCAGCGGCTCATGGCGGTATCCAACTTCAACCTGAACGACATGGGGGATATTGCCCGGCTGGTCCGGGGCGCGCTGAAGACCACCTTCGCCTTTGAGGGGATCGGGGCGCTGATCCTGACGATCTGTTTCTGGCCGAGACATGGAGTGGCGGCCATCTGGAAAGGGGTATTCACCTCCATTTCCGCCTTCTGCAACGCGGGCTTTGACATCTTCGGCACGGAGAAGATCGGCAGCCTGTCTACTTATGACGACAACCCGGTGGTGCTGCTCACGGTGACCATCCTCATCGCCTGCGGCGGCCTGGGCTTCTTTGTCTGGGAGGACGTCAAGCGCAAGCGCCGGTGGAAGCGTTTGGCCCTGTACAGCAAGATGGTCATTGTTATGACTTTGTTCCTGCTGGCCTTTGGCACGGCCTTCTTCCTGCTCAGCGAATACGATAACGCGGGCACCATGGCGTCCATGCCCTTTGGGCAGAGCCTGCTCAACGCCCTCTTCCAGTCCACTACCCTGCGCACCGCCGGCTTCTACTCCATCAGCCAAGGCGCGCTCACCGACATCTCCATTGTGATGTGTATTATCCTGATGCTTACCGGCGGCTCCTCCGGCTCCTGCGCCGGCGGATTGAAAACGGGCACGGTCGGGGTGCTGCTTCTGGCCCTGCGCTCCGGGCTGCGCGGCCGGGAGACGGTGACCATCCGGGGCCGCACCATTCCTCAGCAGAAGGTCCTGTCTGCCGTGACTCTGCTGCTGGCGGTGATGATGCTCTTCCTGGCCGCATCCATTGCCATTGCGGTGCTGGATGATGTGCCCTATCTGGCGGCGGCCTATGAGACGGCGTCTGCCATGGCCACGGTGGGCGTGACTACCGGTATTACCCCGAGCCTGGGGACGGCGTCTCATATCATACTCATCATCCTAATGTATCTAGGCCGGGTGGGCTTTGTATCCTTCTCCTTGGCATTCCTGGCTCAGAATCCGGCTAAGAGCAAGATCAGCTACCCTGAGGCCGATGTGATGATCGGCTGATCAGATCAAAAGACAACGGGACCAAAATAAGATTGGAAAGGTAAGGGAAAATTACTATGCAGAATTTTATCGTGATCGGATTGGGCAGATTTGGAACCGCTGTGGCCAGAGAGCTGTACGCCGTGGGCAAGGATGTGCTGGCTATGGACGTCAAGAGTGAGAATGTACAGAGCATTGCGGACTACGTCACCCATGCGGTGACGGGGGACGGCCGGGACCCGGCGGTGCTCCAGGCCATCGGCGTACAGGACTATGACTGCGCCGTGGTCACCGTGGGCGACGATGTGGGCAGCAGCGCGCTGATCACCATGCGCCTGAAGGAGGCCGGCGTACCCAAAGTGATCTGCAAGGCCCAGAGTCATGTCCACCAGCGCCTGCTGGAGAAGATTGGCGCGGATCTGGTGGTCTTCCCGGAGCATGAGATGGGCATCAAGACGGCCCAGGGGCTGGCACGTTCCAACATTCTCAACTTTATTGAGCTGTCTCCGGAGTTTGCCATTGTAGAGGTGGATATCCCCTCCGGCTGGGCACGGCAGACCCTCCGGGACTTGGACGTGCGGGCTAAGTATAAGGTGAACGTGATTGCCATCCGCCGGGGCAGTGTGTTCAACGTGGCACCCGGCGCGGACTGGGTCATGGCAGAGGGGGATAAGCTGATCGTGCTAGGCCGTGATGAGGACATCACTGCACTGTGCGGGAAATGATTCGGGAGCGGATTACCAGCCGGAGCAACCCCCTGGTTTCCCGGGTGAAGCGGCTGCGGGATCAGCGTGCCGCCCGGCGGGAGGAGGGCATGCTGCTGGGCGAAGGCCCCAAGCTTCTTCAGGAAGCGCTGCGCTGGAATGGGACGCCGGATACCGTGATCTGTGTGCAGGGTGTGGAGCTTCCTCCTCTGCCGCCTCAGACGCGGGTGGTCGAGGTTCCTCCGGATTTGCTGGAGACCATGGCTGACACCAGAGCACCCCAGGGAATTCTTTTCCTTTCCAGAATTCCCCGGCAGACGATGCCGGAGGCCCTGACAGGAGACAGGTATCTGATCTTAGACGGGGTGCAGGACCCTGGCAATGTGGGCACCATCTGGCGTGCAGCGGACGCCTTCCGCGCTGACGGGCTGATCCTATGCAACGGATGCGCGGACCCGTGGAGCCCCAAGACGGTGCGGGCCACCATGGGGGCGGTGTTCCGACTGCCGGCCTATGAGTCTGGGATGGCGGAGGCCGCCTCTGGGCTGGCCCGGGCTGCCATCCCTCTGTACGCCGCGGCATTGAGCGAGCCCTGCCTGGATGTGCGGAAGACGGATTTGAGCCGGAGTGCGGTGGTCATCGGCAGTGAGGGGCGGGGTGTCTCCCAGGAGGCTTTGGCGCTGTGCGCGGGCACCATCCGCATTCCTATGGCTGAGTGCTGTGAGTCACTCAACGCGGCGGTAGCTGCGGCGGTGGTGCTCTGGGAGATGGGAAAAGACAAGCTGTGATGAAGATGAGATGAGGTGAGAGGACATGTCAAACCTGAAATATTGGCTTTGGCTGACCACCCGCAGGGGATTGGCAGGGCAACAGCTTCTGACAGTACTCAATCATTTTGGTTCTCCGGAGGGCGCATATTTTTCTGACCAGGGGGAATACCGGCTAGTTGAAGGGCTCTCGGATGAGGCGCGACGATCAATGGAGGACAAATCTCTGGACGATGCGGATCGGATTTTGGGGGACTGTGACCGTCTAGGGATCCAGGTTCTCACCATGCAGGATGCCATGTACCCGGAGCGGCTGGCCGCTGTTCATCAGCCTCCTCTGGTCCTGTACTGGAAAGGCAAGCCCATCGCCTTTGATGAGGAGGTAGCCATCGCAATGGTAGGTACCCGGTCGGCTACTCCCTACGGTATCCGCACGGCCACTCAGCTGGCCATGGATCTGACCCGGCGGGGCGCCTTGCTGGTGTCTGGTATTGCCCAGGGTATTGACGCTGCAGCGATTCGCGGTGCTCTTCAGGCGGGGGGGCCGGTGGTGTCCGTGCTGGCCGGCGGTGTGGATGTGATCTATCCCAAGGAGAACCGCTATTTGTTTGAGGATGTGGCCGCAGCCGGCGCTCTGATCTCAGAGAACCCGCCGGGAACGGAGCCCAAGGGAGGCCTATTCCCTGTTCGCAACCGGATCATCAGCGGCTTGAGCGTGGGCGTGATCGCAGTGGAAAGCCCCTGCTCCGGCGGGACGCTGCACACCGTGGCTCACGCCTTGGAGCAGAACCGGGAGGTGTTCGCTGTCCCCGGCCCATGGGATGCGCCGTGCAGTGAGGGGACGAACCGCCTGATCCAGGAGGGGGCGGCCAAGCTGATCCTGGATGCCGAGGATGTGCTGTGCGAGTTCGTGGACCGGTTTCCTCAGCGGCTGGGGAACCGGGAACAAATGGATCCGGAGGTCCGCCGGCAGCGGCTGGAGGGGGCCAGGGACGCGAAGCACCCCCGGTCGGAACCTCCGGCGAAATCCCGGCCGGGGGAGAAAAAAGAGGTTGACATTCCAGACCGGGAGGCATATATTGACTGGAAGGAATGCAGGGATAAACTGACTGACGACCAGCAGACTGTGCTGCTGGCACTGGCGGAGGGGGCCAGGAAGGCGGACGACCTGGTGGAGCAGACCCAGCTGCCGGTGCGTCGGGTGTTGTCCGCGCTGACCATCCTGCAGGTGCAGGGCTATGCCCGGGAGGAGAGCGGAAAGCGCTACCGTCTGACAGTCAGATTGAACATGGAGTAAAGGATCGTTATGGCGAAAAAACATTTAGTGATTGTGGAATCCCCGGCCAAGGCCAAGACCATCGGGAAATACCTGGGGCCTGACTTTCAGGTGAAGGCGTCTATGGGCCATGTCCGGGACCTGCCCAAGAGCAAACTTGGGGTGGACGTGACCACCTTCGAGCCTGACTACCAGGATATCAAGGCAAAGGAAGAGACCATCAAGGACTTGCGGAAGGCCGCCAAGGCCAGCGACATGGTCTACCTGGCCACCGACCCGGACCGGGAAGGGGAAGCCATCTCCTGGCACCTCCAGTCCGTGCTGGGCGTACCCAAGGACAAGACCTTCCGGGTCACCTTCAACGAGATCACCCGGAAGGTAGTGCAGGACTCCATCGCCCATCCCCGGCAGATCGACCAGAACCTGGTGGACGCACAGCAGGCCAGGCGGGTGCTGGACCGCATCGTGGGCTACCAGCTCTCCCCGCTGCTGTGGAAGAAGATCCGCCGGGGCCTGTCCGCCGGCCGGGTTCAGTCGGTGGCCACCCGGCTTGTGGTGGAGCGGGAGGAGGAGATCCGTGCCTTCCAGCCCAAGGAGTACTGGTCCCTCATCGCAGACCTGTCCCGGATTGCCCCCAATTTGGGGGACTTCCAGGCGGAGTTCTACGGCAAGGGGAAGAAGATGGAGCTGGGCAGCAAGGCGGAAGTGGACGCTGTGGCAGAGACTGTAAAGGGTTCTGACTTCCGGGTGACTTCCGTGAAGCGGCAGGACAAGAACCGCAATCCCGCCCCTCCGTTCATCACTTCCACCCTCCAGCAGGAAGCCTCCCGCAAGCTGAACATGACTCCCCGGCGTACCATGTCCATCACCCAGCAGCTCTATGAGGGGGTGGACATCGAGGGAGAGGGAACTGTGGGCCTTATCACCTATATGCGTACCGACTCCCTGCGCCTGTCCGAGGAGGCGCTGGCCGCGGCCAAGTCCTTTATCGTGGGCCGCTACGGGGAGAGGTATTACCCCGAGAAGACCCGGCGGTTCAAGGCCAAGGGCAACGCCCAGGACGCCCACGAGGCCATCCGGCCCTCCGACGTGAACCTTACCCCGGAGCAGATCAAAAAGGATCTCACTGGGGAGCAGTACCGGCTGGACAAGCCGATC
>CAJLWS010000037.1 GCA_905210385.1 uncultured Eubacteriales bacterium
AGTTCCATGGTTCCGCCTCCTTTGTCCCATCGTATCATATCCATCCTTATCCGACAAGGTAAAAATGCCTTATAAGAATATTTATAAATAGGAAATGAGCATTTTACATTTTTGGATAATGGACTTAGAATGAGGGCAAAGGAGGAAACCAGCATGCGTATTTTGATGATCGAGAGCAGTCCTCACAAGAACGGCTCCTCCAATCTGTTGGCGGAGCGGTTTATTGAGGGAGCGAAAGAGGCGGGCCACCAGGTGGGAACCTTTGATGCTGCCCGGGCGAATCTCCATCCCTGTCTGGGCTGCGACGCCTGCGGCATGGCGGGGCCCTGTGTGCAGAAGGACGACATGGCTGCCCTGCGGGAGAAGCTTCTGGGGAGTGATATGGCAGTGTTTGTCACGCCGCTTTACTACTTTGGTATGTCTGCTCAACTGAAAATGGTCATTGACCGCTTTTATAGTTTCACCGGGAAACTGTCTTCTCGCAAGTTGAAGACCGCCCTCATTGCCGCCGCCTGGGACAGCAACGACTGGACCATGACGGATTTGTCCGCCCACTATCAGACCCTGTGCCGGTACATGAACTTCCGGGATCAGGGTATGATCCTGGGAACCGGCTGCGGCTCCGTGTCCATGACAAAACGAAGCCCATTTTTGAACCAGGCCTACGAACTGGGAAAATCCCTTAAGGGATAAGGAGGTTATTCTGTGAACGCATTGGTTGCTTATTTCTCTGCCACCGGTACTACCGCCAAGGCGGCGAAGGCTCTGGCCGGCGCCGCACAGGCGGATCTTTATGAGATCAAGCCCGCTGTCCCCTATACCGGCGCCGATCTCGCCTGGATGGACGAGCGCTCCCGCAGCAGTGTGGAGATGAACGACAAACGATCCCGTCCGGCTCTGGCTGATACGGATGCCCCCATCGCAAGGTATGATGTGATTTTCCTGGGCTTCCCCATCTGGTGGTACACGGCTCCCACCATCATCAACACTTTCCTGGAGAGCTATGACTTTACCGGCAAGACCATAGTCCTCTTTGCTACCTCCGGCGGCAGCGGTCTGGGCACGACAGCGTCTGACCTGCAGGACAGCGCCCCCGGCGCCAGGATTCTGGACGGCCGACTGCTCAACGGGTGGCTGAGCGAAGGAGATTTGACGGCATGGGTATCCGGGTTGAAACTCTGAGGTGAATCGATATGAAATACACAAAACTGGGCAAATCTAATTTAAATGTCTCCCGTATCTGCATGGGCTGCATGGGGTTTGGCGACGCCCAAAACGGTCAGCACTCCTGGACGATTGACGAGGCGCAATCCCGGGAGATCATCCGGCGCGGCCTGGAGCTGGGCATCAATTTCTTTGATACCGCCATTGCCTACCAGAGCGGTACCAGTGAGCAGTATGTGGGCCGGGCCCTACGGGACTTTGCCAGGCGTGAGGACGTGGTGGTGGCCACCAAGTTTCTTCCCCGTACCAATGAGGAGATCGCAGAGGGCATCAGCGGCCAGGAGCATATCCGGAGGATGCTGGACAAGAGCCTTCAGAACCTGGGGATGGACCATGTAGACCTGTACATCTATCACATGTGGGATCACCAGACGCCCCTGTATGACATCATGGAGGGACTGAACAACGCCGTAAAGGCGGGGAAGGCGCGGTATATTGGCATCTCCAACTGTTTTGCCTGGCAGCTCTGCAAGGCCAATGCTCTGGCAGAACGGGAGGGCTTTGCCCAATTCGTCTCCGTCCAGGGTCACTACAACCTGATTTTCCGGGAAGAGGAGCGGGAGATGGCTCCCTACTGCCGGGAGGAGAACATTGCCATGACCCCTTACAGTGCTCTGGCCGGCGGGCGGCTGTCCAAGCATCCCGGGGAGACCTCCAAACGGCTCCGGGAGGACAGCTACGCCCAACTCAAGTACGGCGCGGCTCACGATCAGGACGTGCCCATTCTGGCCCGGGTGGCGGAGTTGGCCGACCGCCGGGGGGTGTCCATGACGGAGATCTCCCTGGCCTGGCTGCTGACCAAGGTCACCGCTCCAGTGGTTGGGGCTACGAAACTCCACCACATCGAGGGGGCTGCCAAGTCGGTGGATCTCGATCTGACGGCAGAGGAATGCGCCTACCTGGAGGAACTCTATACCCCCCATCCACTGGTGGGCGTCATGGCCCAGAACACGGTTGCGACGGCCCAAAAGGAGCATGTCTGGTCCACCGGCAATCAGATCATCTGAACAATAAGCGAGATGACTAAAAGCAACAAAAAGGGCACTCCTTGCAAAAGGGGGTGCCCTCAAGCGGTTGTATCTAAAACCTTTTGCCTGTTTTAACCGTTCCAATTGGAATCCTGAGTACGACGACACTCGCTTGAAAGCATCTGCGTCACTTCTTTGAATGCTTTTGAAAATTTTCTTTGGGTTTCGTAGCCCACTCGATCTGCGATTTCGGAGATCGAAATATTGGTTTCTCTCAGCAGCTTCATGGCCTGTGCCATGCGGTATTCTTTCATGTAAGTGGCGATGGGCAGGCTTAAAGACCTTCTTCAGCGAGGAGGTGTTGATGAGGTATTGCTTGGAGAGCGCCTCATGGCTGAGTCCGCACAGCAAGCGGAGCTGTGAGCGGTGAGATCTCCGGCACCCTGGTTCTGCAAGCAACGAGCTGCACGCAGATATCACCCGGTTCCGGAGGGTGCGGCATCAGTTCAAGGAGGGGCATATGATGAAACTGAAAAGACTGGTGTGTGAAATTTTTGCGAACCTGGAGGATGGAGCCCACAAGAATGTCCGAGAATGATGTCAGTTTTTTCGTGAATTTGGAGAAGGAAGCGGCTGCGGCAAAGCTCGTCCATCTCGGCAATCCGTAAACGGCCTTGGTTACACAAAAAATTCCCTTCTGCCGAGAAAACCGGCTGAAGGGAATTTCACGTTCTGTACTCGGGTTATGTTTTGTCGGCCTCCTGGATGACGATAGAGCCGTGGACAAGATTCAGGCTGTGCAGTTCGAGGTACTGTCCCTTTTCCAGATAGACGGTGCCGGATACCTGATGGAAGTGCGAGGGACTTGGTGCCTGAATCATTGTGGTAATAGCCGTCCCATCGGTGGATGTCTGCATGCGCTCGTCGGGCGGCGCTGGTTTCACGGAGGCCTTGTCCCGACTGAGAATGCTCAAAAGAAACGCCTGTCCCTCTGGCGAAGTGAAGCTGCGGTAGTGGTCGGCCGTGACATTGCCGGCCAGTGAGAGCCCCTTCAGGAACCGCACCGCACCGTTGTCAGCGCCCAGGCCGGCCAGATAGGTGATGCGGTGCTTGTAGTGGGCCAGCAGAAGCCGAACGCCGACGCCATAGGGCTGCGCACGGTCCGGTGCGAGGCTGAGATGAATATGGAAATGGGGATAAGGCACATGGGGGCCTTCCGACCTCATTTCCAATATGCTCAAACTGAACAAGCTGGAAAAGCAGACCATTGTCCCCGCGGCAGACCCCTATGATCTTTGTGAACAGCTTTGTGCGTATGGGTTCATTTTTATATCCTATTTTTGTCGCCCCACTCACACATTCCATCGAGAATCGGAATTAAAGACTTTCCTCTCTCCGTCAAGCTGTACTCCACTTTTGGGGGAATTTGCGGGTATTCCTCTCGGTGAATCAGCTGGTCGGCCTCCAGTTCCTTTAGGGTTGAACTCAGGGTTTTGTAGGAGATATTTCCGATGTATTTTTTCATTTCATTATATCGGACAACCCCAAATTCCATCAATGTATAGAGAATGGTCATCTTGTATTTTCCGTTAATCAGCGAAAGCGTGTAACTGAATCCGGTTGTTCCAAGACATTCGTTTGCAATGCAGCGATTACTCATTCTACGCTCTCCTTTAGGTAAGTATTGAAACTTCATGTTAGTATCACACTTAAATGTGCGTACTTGCTTTTTATTTTGTTCTTGATAGAATTTTAGTAACAGACACGGGAAAAGTCAATCCCATCAAACAGGAGGAATTTATCATGAGTAAAAAAATTGTTGTCATTACCGGCAGCCCTCGCAAGAACGGCAACAGCTTTGCTATGACGGATGCCTTTATTCAGGCGGCAGAGGCCAAGGGCCACACCGTTACCCGGTTTGATGCAGCCATGATGAAGGTTGGCGGCTGTCATGCCTGTGAAACCTGTTTCAAGACCGGCAAAGCCTGTTCCTTTGATGATGATTTTAACAGGATCGCTCCGGCCATTCTGGAGGCGGACGCCCTGGTGTTCACCATGCCGGTGTACTGGTACTCCATCCCTGCACAGATCAAGGGGGTTATCGACAAAATATACTCCCTGGTAGTGGGCGGCAAGGACATTGCCGGAAAAGAGTGCGCGCTGATCGCCTGTTGCGAGGAGGAAGATCGCTCTGTGCTGGATGGCGTCCGCATTCCCATGGAGCGTACTGCCGCTCTGAACAAATGGAAGATGGTGGGCGAAGTCCTGGTACCCGGCGTTCTGAATGTTGGGGACATTGATAAAACGGATGGCTGTGCGCAGGCAGCGGCACTGGCCGACAAAATCTGATCGGCACAGAGGTTGTCAATGAGCAAAAAAATCGTGATCCTAAATGGAAGCCCCCGTAAAAACGGCAACACCTCTGCCCTGGTAAACGTGTTCAAGACAGGGGCGGAAAGTGCAGGCCATACCGTAACGGAATTTTGTTTGGATAAAATGAATATTCACGGATGCAAAGGGTGCTTTGGCGGGCACAGCGACCGGGATTGCCCCTGTGTCCAACAGGACGATATGAACCAGATCTATCCAGCAGTTCGGGATTGCGATGTGGTCATTCTTGCCAGTCCTCTGTATTACTGGACCATGAGCGGGCAGCTGCGCACCGCCCTTGATCGTCTGTTTGCTCTGGAAGAGGGAGGCAGCAACCTGCTTCGCGGAAACGGGAAATCTTCCGCTCTTTTGATGGCGGCTGAAGGCCATGGCTTTGAGGATGCCGTCCTCTATTATGACCACCTGATGGAACACCTGCATTGGAAAAACCTTGGCCATGTTTTGGCCGGGGGCAATATGGATGTGGGCGACATCCAAGGCAAGCCGGAACTCCAGCAGGCATATGACCTGGGCAAATCCATTTGAGATTTTTTCCTGCTGCTCAAAATGGGTGTGCCGCAAAAGAGGCCAGAAAAAAAGACAGGCCAAGTAACCAGAAAGGGTGAACCAGCTTGTCTTTTGGCTTTCAGGTTAACAGAAAAGCGAACGCCAACACTTTTGATCCGTCACGGCTCCGGCAACTTTGTGGAAACGGTACGTTGGTGGATTAAAGGTCATACGAAGCAGATGGCGGAGGACCTGGATCGCTATTTTCGTGCGGTTATTGAACCGGTTATAGGAAAAGCCCACGGCTTGATTTCGGAATGAAATCAGGCCGTGGGCTCTTTTTCTGTTATAGATTCTGCACCCGCAGGGCGCGGATGGCATTCAAAATCGCCAAAATCATCACGCCCACGTCGGCAAAAACGGCAAGCCACATATTGGCCACACCGATGGCCACCAGGATCAGACAGGCCAGCTTCACCGTGATGGACAGCACGATGTTCTGGTAGACGATACCCAGACTCTTGCGGGAGATTTTAATGGCTTTGCAAATCTGCAGCGGGTCGTCGTCCATGAGGACCACATCGGCGGCCTCGATGGCGGCGTCGGAGCCCATGGCGCCCATGGCGATGCCGATGTCCGCCCGGCGCAGCACCGGGGCGTCGTTGATGCCGTCGCCCACAAAGGCCAGCTTTTCCCGCTCCGGCTTCGCATGCAAAAGCGCTTCCACCTTTTCCACCTTGTCCGCCGGAAGCAGTTCGCTGTAAACCTCGTCCAGTCCCAGGGAGGCGGCCACTTGATCGGCCACCTTTTTGGCGTCGCCGGTGAGCATCACCGTCTTGCGGACGCCGACGGCCTTGAGCTGCCGGATGGCCTCCTTGCTGTGGGGCTTGACAATGTCCGCGATCACGATATGTCCGGCGTACTTACCGTTGATGGCCATGTGGATGATGGTACCCACGCTGTGGCAGGAGATGTATGCAATGCCCAGGCGATCCATCAGCTTGTCGTTGCCGGCTGCGACTTCAACGCCGTCCACTTTTGCGATGATGCCGTTGCCGCTGATCTCCTGGATTTCCCTGACCCGGGAACGGTCGATTTCCTTCCCGTAGGCCCGCTGGAGGCTCTTGCTGATGGGGTGAGAGGAGGCGCTTTCAGCCAGTGCCGCGTATTCCACCAGCTTTTCGTCGCTGATCTCGCTGTGGTGGATGCCGTTGACCTCGAAAACGCCCTGGGTCAGCGTGCCGGTCTTATCAAAGACCAGAGTTTTGACCTGGGACAGTGTTTCCAGATAGTTGGAGCCTTTGACCAGCACACCGGCCCGGCTGGCTCCGCCGATGCCCGCGAAAAAGCTGAGGGGAATACTGATGACCAGGGCGCAGGGACAACTGGCCACCAGGAAGGTCAGGGCACGGTAGATCCAGGTCTCCCAGGCGGGAGCCAGCCCCATTCCCACCATCTGCACCAGCGGGGGCAGAATGACCAGGGCCAGCGCCGCATAGCACACCACCGGGGTGTAAATGCGGGCAAACCGGGAGATGAAATCCTCAGACTTGGATTTGCGGGAGGAGGCGTTTTCCACCAGATCGAGGATTTTGGAGGCGGTGGATTCCCCAAACGCTTTGCTGGTCTGGATCTTGAAAACGCCGGTCATGTTGATGCAGCCACTGATGACATCGTCGCCGGTTTTGGCATCCCGGGGAAGAGATTCTCCGGTCAGGGCCGCCGTGTTCAGGGTGGAAGTACCTTCCACAATCACACCATCAATAGGCACCTTTTCGCCGGGCTGGACAATGATGATGCTTCCCACTTCCACTTCGTCGGGGTCTACCTTTTCCAGCTTGCCGTCTCGCTCCACATTTGCGTAATCGGGACGGATGTCCATCAGGTCGCTGATATTGCGGCGGCTTCTGCCCACGGCATAGCTCTGGAACCACTCGCCCACCTGATAGAACAGCATGACGGCGATGACCTCCAGATAATCACCATTCTCATAGACGGCCAGCGCCAGTGCGCCCAAAGTGGCGACAGCCATCAGGAAGTTTTCGTCAAATACCTGCCGGTTGCAAATGCCCTTGAACGCTTTTTTCAGAATGTCGTATCCGATGATCAGGTAGTCCACCAGATAGACGGCCAGGCGGACCCACCGGCCGGCTGCGCCAAGCCGGTCAAACGCCTCGGCGCCCAGCGCTTGCAGTCCCAGCAGCAATATGGAGGCGAGCAGGATACGCCACAGCATGACCTTCTGCTTCCTGGTCATGCCGCTGTTTTTCTTCTGCCCCATGAGCAGCAGAACCACGGATAAAATTGTGACAACGACCAGGAGGCCGCTTTCCAGCAGTTCCTGCATGGTAGTACTCCTTTCCGCGATTGCTTTATCGTGTACTCGTTTGGGATGAAAAGCGCCCGAAAGCCTGCGCTGTTGGGGCGCTTTCATAAGCGATTACAGGAAGATCTCGCAGTCTGGCTCCACTTTCTTGCAGGCCTTCTGCACGCCGTCCATGACCTGAGCGGCATCCTGGCCCTCGGCAAACTCCACAATCATCTTCTGGGTCATAAAGTTCACGGTAGCGGCGGAGACACCGACGGTCTTACGGGCAGCTTCTTCCATCAGGTTGGCGCAGTTGGCGCAGTCAACTTCGATCTTGTAAGTCTTTTTCATCCCGAAACACTCCTCTCAAAATTTCATTTTTAAGATTAATCACTTGTTTAATCGTTGTGCTTGCAGTATAATATCTTCTGAAAGGGAAGTCAATGCTTCTGAGAGACTCCCTGCCAAACAGGCGAAAAGTATTTCCAAACGAGCGAAAAGGAGAACGGTTCATGAAACATCCTTTGCTGCCCCATGCCCATGACGCGCAAGCCGATCTGGAACCCATCGTATCCGGGCTGCACCAGGCAGAGCGATTTGAAACGGTTGCGGAGCTGTTCAAGCAGCTCGGCGATACTACAAGACTGCGCATCTTTTGGCTTTTGTGCCATACAGAACAATGTGTCATCAATATCTCCGCGCTGATGGAGATGTCAAGTCCCGCTGTTTCCCACCATCTGCGCGCGCTCCGCGGCTGTAATCTGATTGTGAGCCGCCGAGAAGGAAAGGAAGTCTATTACCGGGCGGCAGACAACCTTCAGACGCAGCTGCTGCACAAAACCATGGAGCGGGTGCTGGCCATCGCCTGCCCGGAGCGCAGGGAGGGCCCGGCATGAAACAGGAGCAACACGCGATTCTATCCTCCATTCACCATGACGCCGGTGAAAGCCATCCTGAGATTTTGGAGCTTTATCCGGGCATCGAGCTGTCGTTCCTCTCTGCTTCCGGGAAAGACGCTTTCCACGTCTGCCACGCGCCGTTGCCGCAGATGCTGGAGATCAACTACTGTATCTCCGGCAGAATGGGCTGGGACATGGGGAACGGAAACCGGATCTATCTGGGCCCGGGCGATTTTTCCTTGAATACGATGGATGTCTGCGGGAATTCCGCCATCACCCTGCCGAACGGTTCTTACGAAGGGCTTGCTATTTATATCAACCTGGAGCAGCTGTCGGCACAGCCGCCCGCGCCCTTGGCCGGCTCGCCTGTTACCGGGAGGGCCCTGCGGGAGAAATACTGTAAAGACGGTGCCTGCACGGCTTTGGCGGGGAATGAAACCATACAGCAAATCTTTTCGGGGCTGTATGAGCCGCCAAAAGAGATACGGCTGGCCTGGCAAAAAATCAAGGTGCTGGAGCTTCTTCTTGTTCTGAGCCAGATGAAAGCCAGCAGGGAAGAGCATCTGACGGAATACCGGGTGGAGCAGGTGGAGATCATCCGTCAGATCCATGACCAGCTGACGGATCATCTGGAACAGCGCTTCTCCATCGAATCCCTGTCCAGGCAATATCTGATGAATCCCACGACCCTGAAGCATTTGTTCAAGGCCGTCTATGGCACACCCATCGGTGCACATATCCGTGAGCACCGCATGGCATACGCCGCCCGGCTGCTTTGCTTGTCGGAACTGAGCATTGCGGAGATCGCCCAAAAAGTCGGATACGACAGCCAAAGCCGCTTTTCTTCTGCTTTCAGGGAGCAATATCACATGCTGCCCAAGGAATACCGGCGAAATCATAACTCAGAATCAATTTGACATATCGGGAGGGTTTTAACATGAAATTTGATGTCAGCAGCTTGCAGTGGACAAGGGAGCCGCAAAGCTGTGCGATTACCCAGGACCGAATCGAAATTGTCACCCAGCCGCACACAGATTTGTGGCAGAGAACCTATTATCATTTTCGAAATGATAACGCGCCGGTGCTGCAAATGGCCACCGATGAGAAATTCTTTTCCTTTGTGGTAAAAACCGAATTTGACGAAAGTCATCATCGTTTTGACCAGTGCGGCGTGGTTGTGTATCTGGGCAGTGAAAACTGGCTGAAAGGTTCCATAGAATATGAGAACGAGAGCTTCCAACACCTGGGAAGCGTCGTGACCAATCACGGGTACTCAGACTGGGCAACCACAGAAATCCCAGCCAGCGTCAAATCCATGTGGTACCGCCTGAGCCGGAGAGAGGACGATTTTTGTATCGAATGTTCCGAGGATGGAATCATGTTCCGGCAGATGCGCATCTGTCACCTTTATGAAGCAAAGGGGGAAATCCGCTTCGGTATCTATGCCTGCAGCCCGGAGGATTCTTCCTTCCGTGCCGTGTTTACCAATATGGAATGGACGGAGTGCAAGTGGCTGGCCCATGATGGTCAGGCACCGGACGAAGCACTTTGACAGACATGCCGATATAATTTACAAACCAACGAAAAAATGAGAACCCAGCGGTATACACAGC